>NZ_JBFTOJ010000096.1:0-15630 GCF_056397905.1 Stenotrophomonas sp. 05L414_2 | reverse complement strand
CTTCAGGCACGACCTTGGCCGCATAGGCCTGGGCTTCGTTGATCAGGCGCTCCTTGACCTGCTGGGCACCGTTGACCTCGTCGAAGGCCGGCTTGACCTCCTCCGGCGGACGGGCGTCCTGCAGGGTCAGGCCGGTCACGGTCAGACCGGTCTTGAAAGCACGCAGCAATGTCTGCAGGCGCTCTTCGGCGGCCACGGCCAGCGGGCCACGGTTGTTCAATACGGCGTTGAGGTCGGCGCGACCGACTTCCTCGCGCACCGCGCTCTGCGCCGACTGTTCCAGCACCTGGTTGGCATCAACGGTGCCGAACAGGTACTGCTGCGGGTCATCGATGCGGTACTGGACGTTCAACGAGACATTGACGATGTTCTCATCGCGGGTCAGCACCGGCACCTGGATCGAGAAGGTCTTGATCTCGGTGGCGTTGACCTTGGTGACCGATTCGATCGGCCAGGGCAACTTGAAGTTCGGGCCAGGGGTCAGGACGCGCGAGAACTGGCCGAAGCGCAGCACCACGCCACGCTGCTGTTCGCCGATCAGCTGGAAGCTGGAGAACAGCACCAGCAGGACCACTGYCGCCACCACCCAACGCAGGATGCCGCCGTCGAACAGATCCTTCAGCGGTCCGGGCAATCCGCCCCAGCCGCCACCATTGCCACCGCCGCGCGACCCGAACGGCCCGCGTCGATTGTCCTCGGGGCCTTGTCCGCCCTTGTTGCCGCCGGGTGTATTCCAGGCCATGCACGCTCCATCAAGATGTGGGCTGCGACGCGGGCCCTTCCCGCAACGCCAGCCGTTAACCACTACCGATCATACAAGATGGGGCGGACCGGCAGGATTGAAAGGGGCCGGAGCGGGTAAGGTGGCGTTTTCCTCGAAGTCAGGCAACGCCGATGGCCCCCACCACCCCGTTCACCGCCTTCCGCATCGAAAAAGACGACGCCGGCTACCGCAGCGGCCTGGTCCCGCTGCGTCTGGACGACCTCAACCCCGGCCAGGTGCTGATCCGCGCCCACTGGTCCTCGGTCAACTACAAGGATGCCCTGGCCGGCACCGGCAAAGGCCGCATCCTGCGCCGCTTCCCGCTGGTGGGCGGGATCGACGTGGCCGGCACGGTGGTCGCCTCCACCGATCCGGCCTGGCGCGAGGGCGATGCGGTACTGGCCACCGGCTGTGGCCTCAGCGAAACCCGTGATGGCGGCTACAGCCAGTATGTGCGACTGGAATCGAGCGCGGTCATCGCCCAGCCGGCGGGCTTGAGCCCACGCGAGGCGATGGTGCTGGGCACCGCCGGCTTCACCGCCGCGCTGGCGCTGCTGCGCCTGCAGGACAACCGGCAGACGCCCGAGCTTGGGCCACTGGCGGTTACCGGCGCCAGCGGTGGGGTCGGTGCTCTGGCCGTGGACATCTTCAGCCGCGCCGGCTATGCCGTGCACGCGATCAGCGGCAAACCGGAACAGAGCGACTTCCTGCGCGGTATCGGTGCTGCCGAGGTGCTGCCGCGTGATGCCCTTGCCGACACCGGTCCGCTGCAGTCGGCACGTTTCGGCGGTGGCCTGGACAACGCCGGCGGGCCGATGCTGGCCAGTCTGCTGGCCCAGACCGTGCCTTACGGCAGCGTGGTCAGTGCGGGACTGGCCGCCAGCCCGACGCTGGACATGACCGTAATGCCCTTCATCCTGCGCGGTGTCTCGCTGCTCGGCGTTTCGTCGGCCAATGCCCCGCGCGCGCTGCGCGAAGAAGTGTGGGCACGCTTGGGTGACGCGTGGAAACCGCAGCACCTGGACCGCATCTGCACCGCCGAAGTCGGTCTGGACGGTCTGCCTGCGGTGTTCGATCGCATGCTGGCGGGCGGCTCGCTTGGCCGCACGGTGGTGCGGATCGACTGAACGTCGCAGGCAGGCGACGGACGGCAGCTGTCGCCCTCCCGCCAACAGGATGCCGGCACTACACTTCCGGCATCACATGGGGAACAACATGGCACGCATTCTGATCGTCGACGACTCACCGTCGCAGCTGTTGGGGATACAGCGCATCGTCGAGAAGCTCGGGCACCAGATCCTGACCGCCACCGATGGTGCGGCCGGAGTGGAGACCGCCAAGGCCGAGCTGCCCGACCTGGTGCTGATGGACGTGGTGATGCCCAACCTCAATGGCTTCCAGGCGACCCGCACGCTCGCCCGCGATGAGGCGACCCGGCATATTCCGGTGATCCTGGTGACCACCAAGGACCAGGACACCGACCGCATGTGGGGCATGCGCCAGGGCGCCAAGGCCTACATCACCAAGCCGTTCTCGGAAGACGAACTGTCCGAAGTGCTGGAGCGGGTGTTCGCCGGTCAAGGCTGACCCACCGCTCCGGTAGATGCCAACCTTGGTTGGCACGCCTCTGCTCTGGTAGATGCCAACCTTGGTTGGCACGCCTCTGCCGGCCAGCGGCCGGCACTACCGCAAGGCGTGCGGACCGAGGTCCGCACCCACCGAAGCGAATTTCAGATCGTTTCGCCAAACGCCTTGGCCAGATTCCGATAGGCCTTCTTCTGCGCGTCGTCCGTCGCCGCCGGGGCGACAATCTCCAGCTCGACGATCTGGTCGCCCTCCGGGCTGCCCGGCAGGCCGCGCCCACGCAGCCGCAGCTTGCGACCGGCGTCGGAATCGGCCGGAATCTTCAGTTCCACCGCGCCGCCCAGGGTCGGCACGCTGATGCTGGTGCCCAACGCGGCCTGCCACGGGGTGACCGGCAGCGTGTACAGGATGTTGCGGCCGTCGACCTCGAACTGCGGATGCGCGGCGTACTCCACTTCCAGCAGCAGGTTGCCGCCGTGATTGCCCTGCCCGGCCAGGCGGATCACCTGCCCGGGACGGATGCCCTTGGGCACGCGCACGTCCAGCTGCTTGCCGTTGACGGTGATGCGCAGGCTGTCGCCGCTGTAGGCCGCCTCCAGCGGTACCGACAGCTTGGCCCGGGTATCGCGGTTGGGCGCATGGCCATGGCTGCTGAAGCCCGGGCCCGGGCCCGGGCCCGGGCCTGCACCCTGGCCGCCGCGCTGGCGCGCGAACAGGCTCTCGAAGAAGTCGCTGAAACCACCGTTGGGGCCACCGCCGCCGAACACTTCCTCGAAATTGAAACCGCCACCGCCGTAGTTCGGCGGCACGTTGAATTCCTCGCCC
Organism: Stenotrophomonas sp. 05L414_2; assembly: GCF_056397905.1. Lineage (NCBI taxonomy): Bacteria > Pseudomonadati > Pseudomonadota > Gammaproteobacteria > Lysobacterales > Lysobacteraceae > Stenotrophomonas > Stenotrophomonas sp. 05L414_2. The sequence goes on along the minus strand of NZ_JBFTOJ010000096.1, from coordinate 12,458 downwards.
GGACGATAGCCCTGCGCACGCAACTGGTCATAGGCGTTGCGCTTCTCGGGATCGCGCAACGCCTCGTAGGCCTCGTTGATGGCCTTGAACTTGTCCTCGGCCCCGGCCTCCTTGCTGACGTCCGGGTGGTACTTGCGTGCCAGCCGGCGATAGGCGGTCTTGATTTCCGCCTCGCCCGCGCTCGGTTCCACCCCCAGGGTGGCGTAATAATCCTTGAATTCCATCCAGCTACCTCGATTCGCTTCGGCCGCGCCGGTGGGCGCCGCCCCGGGTTCATTCTACGCGCCGGCGATGCTACGCCGCCGGTCGTGCGGCAACGGTGAGGCCGACTGATCCAGCGCAATGCGCCTGCCATCGCCCGGCCCCATGCTGTGGCTGACAGYCCGCCGCGGACGACGGAGATGGGGTGTATACATGGGTTTTCCAATGTCTTGACGCGTCCGTCCCCTCCTGGCCCCTACCCTCACCCAGCAAGGAGTTCCCATGACCATCCATGTCGGCGACCGTATTCCGGAAGTCACTCTCAAGCGCATCCGCGAAGGCATCGAGACCCTCGATACCCACGCCCTGTTCGACGGGCGCAAGGTGGTGCTGTTCGCCGTGCCCGGTGCGTTCACCCCCACCTGCTCGGCCCGCCACCTGCCCGGGTACGTGGAAAAGTTCGAGGCGTTCCGCCATCGCGGCATCGATGTCTACTGCGTGGCGGTCAACGACCCGTTCGTGATGAAAGCCTGGGCCACCGACCAGCACGTACCCGACGGTCTGCTGATGTTGTCCGACGGCAATGCCGAACTGACCCGTGCACTTGGCCTGGAGCTGGATGCAAGTTCATCCGGCATGGGCACGCGTTCGCGTCGCTTTGCCCTGTACGTGGTGGACGGCACGGTRCGCGCGGCYTGGATCGAGGAGCCCGGCCAGTTCGAGGTGTCGTCAGCCGACTACGTACTGGATCACCTGCCCACCTGAAACCCTGACTGCAGAGGAAACCGGCCAGCCATGTCCAACAAGCCAGCCAAAGCCAGCAACACCTCCCCTTCCGCCAAGGTCGCTGGCATCAGCGATCGCCAGACCCTGCGCGAGCGGGCACGGAAGAACATCGAGGACGGAGCGATCACCGACAGCTACAGCGCCGACCGCAAGGTGGTGATCAAGCTGCTCAACGACGCGCTGGCCACCGAATATGTATGCGTGCTGCGCTACTACCGGCACTACTTCATGGCCAAGGGCATGCTGGCCGATGCGGTCAAGGGCGAGTTCCTCGAGCACGCACAACAGGAGCAGGCGCACGCCGGCAAGCTGGCCGAGCGCATCGTCCAGCTCGGCGGCGCGCCTGACCTCAATCCGGACACGCTGACCGCACGCTCGCACGCCGAATACAAGGAAGGCAGCGACCTGCGCGACATGGTCCGCGAGAATCTGGTGGCCGAGCGCATCGCCATCGACAGCTACCGCGAGATGATCAACTTCATCGGCGACAGCGATACCACCACCAAGCGCATCCTGGAGGAGATCCTGGCGCAGGAGGAGGAGCACGCCGATGAGTTCGCCGACCTGCTGGATGGCTGGATCGGGGAGTAGCGCCAGGCCATGCCCGGGCGAACGCCTTGGTAGTCGCCCACCTTGGTGGGCGGATTCCGCGCGTGCCAACCAAGGTTGGCACCTACCGGGTCATGATGGATCGGTAGCGCCGGGCCATGCCAGCGAACGCCCTGGTAGTTGCCCACCTTGGTGGGCGGCGTCTGCGCGTGCCAACCAAGGTTGGCACCTACCGGGTCCTGGTGGACTACCGGGTCATGGTGGACCGGTAGCGCCGGGCCATGCCCGGCGAACGCCCTGGTAGTCGCCCACCTTGGTGGGCAGCGTCTGCGTGTGCCAACCAAGGTTGGCACCTACCGGGTCTTGGCGGACCGGTAGCGCCGGGCCATGCCCGGCGGGTTGGTGCCCGATCACGTGACATCCGCCCGGCATGGCCCGGCGCTACCGCAGCACGTTGAACCGTACCTGCGTCCAAGCGCCGTCAGCAGCCAGCGCGGTCAACGTATGCGCCCCCGGATCGGCGAACTCGCGCTGCATCAGCTGCGCACCGCGCGTCTGCGCGATCCATCGACCATCCAGCAGCCAGTCCACGGCCTGTTCGCTACCCAATGCGCGCATCTGCAGGCGTACGCCGTGTTCGGCATTGGGTGCACGCGCCAGCGTCGCGCCTTCGTTGAGGCCATCGATATGCAGGGCCACACTGGCCTCGCGGCCATCATCGCGACAGTCCGGCGACAGCGCGGGAAGCTGTGAGGCATCGCGGGTGGCCTTGGGCAGCCAGGGTGACAACAGCGCCGGCCATCGCGCGATTTCCCGCGCGACTTCCTCATGCGGCGCGCTGCAATCAGCCGATACGCGCAGTCCGGTGCGCGCGTCAGCCAGGTAGCGTTGGCGGCCAGGCTGCCATCGCCGTGCCTCGCGTTCGGGGAACGTCGGCGGTGCCGCACCGTCCAGCAGATAGGCCGACAGGCGTCGCTGGCAGAGTGCCGCTGGCAACCCTTCGGCCAGTTCCCCGGTTGGCCAGCAGATGTCTGCCTGGGTCACGCTGGCCGGCATCGGCGCGGCCGCCGCATCGCCGCGTTGGCGCGGCAGGCTGTCGACCACCTCGAACATCAACGGCAAGGCGGTGACCGCGCCGTACTGCCCCGGCAACGGCGTGCCATCGGGGCGCCCCACCCACACGCCCACGGTGTAGTGGCGGGTACTGCCGATCGCCCACGCATCGCGGTAGCCATAGCTGGTTCCGGTCTTCCAGGCCACGCGCGGCCGCCCGCCAACGTCGAACGTGCCAACGCCGTATCCCGGGCGCGGATTCGATTCCAGCATCTCGCGCACGATCCAGCTGGCACCGGGCGAAGCCAGCCGCCGCTCGATCATCGGTTCGTCATCGGTGTAGCGCACGCGGCCGGCAATGCCGTTGCGGTTGAGCGCAGCGAACGCACCGACCAGGTCTTCCAGCCGCGCGCCGGTGCCGCCGAGGATCAGCGACAGATTGGGCGAACTGCCCGGCGGGAAGCGCAACTGGATGCCGGCGTGCGACAGGCGCGCGGCGAAGCGTGCCGCACCTACCCGTTGCAGCAGATCGACCGACGGCACGTTCAGCGACAGGCGCAGCGCACTGGCAGCACTGACCGGGCCGTTGAAGGCCATGTCGAAGTTGCCCGGCCGATAGCTGCCGAAGCTCTGCGGCGCATCCACCAGCAGGCTCTCGGAATGGATCAGGCCATCATCGAGTGCCATCGCATACAGGAACGGCTTCAGCGTGGAGCCCGGCGAGCGCCAGGCCTGCACCATGTCCACGTGGCCCAGCCGTTGCCGATCACCGAAAGACAGCGTGCCGACATACGCACGCGCCTGCAGGGTCTGGTTGTCGACCACCAGCAGTGCGGCTGACGTGCGCTCGGGCAGCGTGGAGAAATAGCTGGCCACGCGCTCTTCAAGGGTGCGCTGCAGGCCGATGTCGATGCTGCTCTGGATCCGCGCCTGCCCCGGATGCGCCGAGTGCAGGCGCTGGGCCAGCAGTGCCGCATGCAGCGGTGGACGCAGCGAGCGTGCGACCACGTTCTCGATGCGCGCATCTTCCACTTCCTCCGGCGTCCATGCGCCGAGCTCGGCCATGCGCGCCAGCACCTTGTCGCGAGCCTTCTGCGCGGCTTCGGGATGACGATCCGGGCGCAAACGGCTGGGTGCCTGTGGCAGCACCGCCAGCAACGCGGCCTCGGCATGCGAAAGTTGCGCGGCCGGCTTACCCAGGTAGGCCCAGCTGGCCGCCTCCACGCCTTCGATGGTGCCACCGTAGGGCGCGCGCTCCAGATACAACGCGAGGATCTCGCGCTTGGACAGGTGCACCTCAAGCTGCACCGCACGCAGCATCTGCTTCAGCTTGCCCCAGGGCGTGCGCGTATGCGGATCGAGAATGCGCGCCACCTGCATGGTCAGGGTCGAGCCTCCGGAGACGATTCGGCCACCCCGCAGCAGCTGCCCACCGGCACGCAGGATCGCCAGCGGATTGATGCCCGGGTGCCGCCAGAACCAGCGATCCTCGTAGGTCAGCAGTGCCTGCAGGTACAGCGGCGACACGCTGTCGACCGACGCCGGATAGCGCCACACGCCCTCGGCATCGGCGAACGCCCGCATCGGGCTGCCGTCAGCGGCGACCACCAGCGTGCTGGTGTCGCGTTGCCGGGGCAACGGCGGCGGGAAGGCGAAATCCAGTATCAGCAGCAGCGCCAGCAACGCCGCCGTGCCCCAGCGCAGCCACGGCCACAGCGGTTGCAGCCGCTGCCGCAGGCGCGGCAGCCGCGATTTCAGCAATCCCACCTTCATCCACGGCATCCAGTGGGACGGGCCGCGCCGTCGCGGCCCGTCCGCACGGTCACGGCTGTACCACCGTCAACGTGGTCGGGTTGCTGCGGCCGACGCCACGCAGCTGCGGCCGGTACATGTCCTCCACCAGCGACGGCGGCACCGTGTAGGTACCYGGAGTGACCGCACGCACCAGGTAGAACACGTTGGCCTTGCTGCCACGCGAGAGCTTCAGCGCCGCCACGTAGCGGTCATCGCGGAACTCTTCGTGCTTGGTATCGGCCGCTTCGCTGCGGTCGCTGATGGTGATGCCATCGACCACCACATCGGCCCACTGCTTGGCATCGCCCAGGTTGAGGTTCTCGATCTCCAGGCCTGCCGGCAGCAGGTCGGTCAGCAGCGCATCGGGCATCTCGCTGTCGGCGGTGATGGTGACCCGCACGATCAGCGCTTCACCTTCCTTCAGCGGACGCGGCGACCACGGCTTGCCATCGGTGCCGAAGTAGCTTCGCTCCACGCCGATCACGCTGTTGTCCGGCGCCGGCGCACTGCGCGGAATGCCGGCCACATCGATGCTGGCGAACATCGGCGGCTGTCCCTGCGGGGTGAAGCGCACGCCCGCGGCCAGCTGCGCTGCATCGAAGTTGCGGCCAAACAGCTTGCGCTCGCCGATGGCCTCGCTGTTGCCACCGATCACCAGCTCACCGGCCACCAGCGCCTTCTGGTTGGCGGCCAGCGCCTTGCCGAGACGGGCGATGGCCACCTGYTCCTGSGTGCTCAGCCACATCCAGCCACTGTTGCGGCGSGCATCCAGSSCRCGGCCRAGATCRACCGCGCGTGCATCCCATGCCGGCTTGGCCAGCTTGTTTTCGTGGGTCAGCGCGATCATCAGCGCATCATCACGAACGGCGCTGCCGTAGTCGCCGAAGTACGACGGGCGCTCGCTGCTGGACTTGGCAAAGCCCGCCGCAAGGGCCGCCTGGCCGCGCTTGGTATCGCCCTGCAGCGACAGCGCCACGCCCAGGTGCACCAGCGACAGACCACCCACGGCCTTGCTGCGTTCGTTGTCGTACAGCGTGCGCAGGGTACCCAGCGGCGCGCGGTTGACGCGGGCCAGCACGTAACCCGAGTACGCCTGGTTGGCGAACTTCAGGCTTTCGCGTTTTTCCTGGCCGTAGAACTGGTTGCCACCGGACAGCAGGTCTTCGCTCAGGCGGTTCAGCGCCTTCTGCAGCACGTTGTCCGGCACCGCGAAGCCACCGTCCTTGGCATCGAGCAGGAACTCGGCGATGTACGGGGTCAGCCACGGGTTCACGTAGCCGTCGTCACCCCACATCGAGAAGTTGCCGTTGGCCACCTGCATCGACGCCAGGCGACCGAACGCACCTTCCATGCGCTCGCGACGGGTCTTCGCGTCCAGCCCGTCAGCGCCGAGCATGGACGACGTGGCCTGGTCCAGGATCAGCGCGGCGTAGCCCTTGCTGGTGGTCTGTTCGGCACAGCCGTACGGGTAGTTCAGCGCGCCCTGCAGCGCGCTGGCGAACGGGATCGGCGGCAGCGGGCTGACCAGCAGGCGGGCATTGACCGATTCGGACATCAGCCCGTCCATCAGGCTGCCATCCAGGCTCACCGCCGCCAGCGGATCGAGCGTCCGCACCTGCGAGCGCAGTACCTGCGGCCACGCCGCGCGTACCGGCAGATCGTAGCGGCGGTCGGCCTTGAAGCCGTTGCCATCCACACGCACGCGCACCTTGGCCACGCTGTGGCCCTCGCGCGCCGACAACGGGAAGCTCAACGTGGTCTTGGCATCGGCATTGAGCTGCACGCTGCGCGTGCCTTCGCCCAGGCTGAGCGGGCCTTCGCTGTCCACGCGCACGTTGAACTGACCGGGCTTGCCGGTGAAGTTCTGCACGTCCAGCGTCACCGTGCTGCGGTCGCCCGGGGCGAGCACGCGCGGCATGCTGGCCTCGGCCAGGATCGGTGCGCGCACCACGGTTTCCACATCGCGCTTGCCGTACTGGTCATCGCTGTAGACCAGCGCCGACACCCGCAGGGTGCCATTGAAATCCGGCACTTTCAGGCGGATGCGGGCAATGCCCTTGGCATCGAGCTGCACCGGGCCGGAGAACAGGTCCACGGTCTGCACGCGCGCGGTCGGCCGCTTGGCCTGCGGCAACGCCTGCAGCGCCATGTCGCCGCCGAACTTCAGCTTGCCGCTGCCGCCGTCGAAGCTCTCGATCACCCGGCTGTAGATGTCATAGGCATCGATGCCGAGGCGGCGCTGGGCGAAGAAGTGCGCGCCGGCATCGGGCACCGGGAAGCGGGTGATGTTGAGAATGCCCACGTCCACGGCCGACACAGTGACGTGCGCGACCTTGCCGGCCAGCTGCGGTGCGCTGACCGTCACTGGCAGGTCCTGCTCCGGTCGCATCTGCTTGGGCGCGGCCAGGCCGACGGCCACGGTGCGGCCCTTGCGGTCCATCGGCACGTGCACCACGCCCACCGCGCGGGCCGGGGTGATCTTGCTCGGCGCACTGCCACCGCGGAACACCAGCGCGGTGATGTAGACGTCGTGGCGCTCCCAGTCTGCGGTGACCGGGATCTTGTAGGTGGCACCGGGCTTGGCGTCGATATCCTGCACGTACAGCATGCGGTCGGTCTCGACCATCAGCACGCCCTTGCCGGCGTGCGGGGGGGTCACCGTCACTTCCAGGGTATCGCCGGCCTTGTAGCCGGTCTTGTCCAGGCCCAGCTTGACCTTGTCCGGGCGGGCATCGAGGCCACGGTTGTCATCGCCCCARCTCCAGCCGGCGCGGAACGGATAACGGCTGGTCAGGCCGGTGGACGGATCGAACACGTCCACCCGGTACTCGCCCCACTCCACCGGGAAGTCGAAGGCCACCGCGCTGCCGCCGGCATCGACGGTACGGGTTTCCTTGTTTTCGAAGCGGCGGGTGAAATCGTAGTCCCAGCGGTTGTCGTTGAAGGTCCAGTGGTAGTCGCGCAGCTCGCGCACCAGGGTGATCTTCAGGCCCTTGGCCGGCTGCGGCTTGCCGGCCGCATCCACGCGCATCAGTTCAAACCGCGCGTTGCCGTTGGAATCAGCGCCGTCGTCCGGATTGAACAACGGGCGCACGCCGACCAGTGCGGCGGCCGGCCATACCACCCGCTTCAGGGTGCGGGTGACCGTGCGGCCACCGGTTTCATACAGGCTGCCGGACAGCACCACCGCGATCGGCGCCTTCGCCTTGGTCGCCTCTTCCGGCAACGACACGTCTTCGCGCAGCTGGCCATTGGCCGGCAGCGTGGTGTCGATGACATCCTTGGCTTCGCGCGGCAGCTGCAGGGTCGGGTCGCCGAAGAAGTAGCCCGGCAGGCCCTCCACCGGCTTCTGCTCGGCGGCCACCGCCATGCGCGCGGTGAAGCGGTTGCCGTCGGCCGGGGCACCGTACAGATAGGCGCCGTTGGCCTGCAGGCGCAGGTCTTCCCCCGGCTTCAGCGTCTTCTGCGCGCTGTCCAGGTCCAGCTTCATGCGCTCGGGCAGGAACTCTTCGATGCGCAGGGTCATGCCCTGGATCGCTTCCTTGCTGGCCGGGTCGGTGCGGAACTCCACCTGCCAGCGCCCGGTCGGCGCCTCGGCGGGAATGGTCTGCTCGAAGTTGATGTAGCCCTGTTCGCCCGGCTGCACGCGGGTTTCGCGGAAGGTCTTGCCATCGGGCTGCTTCAGGCGCAGGAACACCGGCTGGCTCTTGATCGGCTTGCCGTCGTTGTCGCGCAGCAGCGCCGACAGGCGCACCGTCTCACCCGGGCGGTACAGGTCGCGGCCCGACCAGGCATAGACATCGAACCAGGCGTTGTCACGGCCGGCCACGGCGAACTCGCTCAGGTCCAGCGCCGGCTGGTTGAAGGGCAGGAAACTGGTGTCCTTGCCGCTGCTGGCCACCAGCACGTGGGTGGCATCCAGGGTGTAGTTCAACAGCGCATTGCCGTTGCTGTCGGTACTGCCCTTCAGCACCACTTCGCCCTTGGCATCGAGCACGCGCAGGTCGATGCCCTTCAGCGATGCACCGTCCTTCAGCGCGGCGGTATGGACGAACAGCTTGTCCTTGTACGCGCGGGTGTGCAGGCCGATGTCGCTGACCGAGAAGAACGCGGTATCGAACTCGCCCTCGTAGTCACCGGTGCGCTTGAGCAGGGCGAAATACAGCCCCGGCTCCTGCAGTTCCTTGATGTCCTGGGTCGGCAGGTAGGTCAGCACCCGCTCGTTCTGCTTGCCGCCCAGGATGAAGCGGTTGACGTRGACCGGTTCGGCCAGCTTGTTGATCGGGCTGCGCTCGTAGTCGCTGCTCAGTTCCCAGCTGCCGCGGCGACCACCGCGCTGGTACTGGCTGAAGAAGGTCGGCAGATCCTTTTCGCGCACGCGCAGGAACTCGACATCGACCTCCGGCACGTTCACCGACACCACCGGCAGGCCGCGGCTGTCCTTGGCCGGCAGCACGCTGCCCTGCGAGGCGAAACCGGCCACCGGCTTCAGCTCGCCGCTGAAGACCTTCTGCTTCAGTTCCTTGCCCAGGCGGCTGCCATCGGCGGCCAGCAGGTCCGGCGAGACCACCAGGCTGAATTCCTTGCCGGCTTCGACGAAGGGATAGCGCAGGGTCAGGCCGTCATCGGACAGGGTCCAGCTGCTGTCATCGTTGCCGACCTTCTCTTCGAAGCGCACCAGCTTGTCGAAGTCCTGGGTGCCGACCAGCGGGCGCGAGAACTCCAGCGCCAGCGACAGGCCTTCACTCTTCTGGTCCGGGTAGGCACGCAGCAGGGTGAACTCCTTCACCTGCTCGGCCTTGGTGGCGATGGCTTCGCCGCTGGCCTTTGGCAGCTGCCCGCTGTCGTTGCGGCAACCGGCCAGACCCAGCAACAGCCCTCCTGCCAGCAATGCTGCCGTCCATCCCCACCGCATCCGCCGTGCCGGACCGCTCATGTCGTCACTCCTTGATCGAGGTGGCCATTATAGGCGCGTCGCGTCAAGGCGTTGACGCGGATTCGGCAGGAATGCATCGGAACGGTAGCGCCGGGCCATGCCCGGCGCGGTAGCCGCTACCCCCGGTTGGCGTTGGGTCCGTGCCAACCAAGGTTGGCACCTACCAAAGTGCCCCCTACCCCGGCAGGTACAGGTCCACGTAGTCGGTCACCGGCATCGCCGCCAGCGCCACCGGGTCCAGCGAGGCGGCCAGGATGCGCTGCTGCTGGGCGGTGGGGAAGCGGTGCGCCAGGTGCCGACGGAACTTGTCCATCAGCAGCGGGATACCCTCTGCGCGCCGGCGTGCGTGGCCCAGCGGGTACTCCACCAGCACCTCCGGCAGCGCGCTGCCGTCGTTGAAGCGCACCGTCAGCCCGTTGGCGATGCTGCGCTTGTCCGGGTCCAGGTAGTCGGCGCTGAGCTGCGGGTCTTCATGGCAGGTCATCTTCGCGCGCAGCGTGTCGATGCGCGGATCGGCCGCCATGTCGTCCTCGTAATCCTCGGCCACCAGCCGCCCATGCAGCAGCGCGATGGCCACCATGTACTGCACGCAGTGATCGCGGTCGGCCGGGTTGTGCAGCGGCCCCTGCTTGTCGATGATGCGGATGCAGGCTTCCTGGGTACGGATCGCGATGTGTTCGATGTCCTCGGCCGTTCGCCCCTGCGCGCGCAGCTGCTGGTGCAGGATGATCGCCGCCTCCACSGCSGTCTGCCCGTGGAATTCGGCCGGGWARCTGATCTTGAACAGCACGTTCTCCATCACGTAGCTGCCGAAGGGGCGGCCGAGGGTCAGCGCCTGGCCATGCATCGATACCGCTTCGAAGCCCCAGGTCGGTGCACTGAGCACGCTGGGGTAGCCCATCTCGCCGGTGGCGGCCATCAGCGCCAGGCGTACGCCACGGCTGGTCGCATCACCGGCCGCCCAGCTTTTGCGCGAACCGGTGTTGGGCGCATGCCGGTAGGTGCGCAGCGCCTGTCCATCCACCCAGGCCAGCGACACCGCATTGAGCATGCGCTCGCGGTCCAGACCCAGCATCTGTGCGACGACGGCGGTGGTGGCCACCTTGACCAGCAGCACGTGATCCAGGCCGACCCGGTTGAAAGAGTTGCGTAACGCCAGCACGCCCTGGATCTCGTGCGCCTTGATCATCGCCAGCAGCACGTCGTGCACGGTCGGCGGCGGGCGTCGCAACGCCGCCGCGTTGCGGCCAAGCCAGTCGGCCACGGCGAGGATGCCACCGAGGTTGTCCGAGGGGTGGCCCCACTCTGCGGCCAGCCAGGTGTCGTTGAAATCCAGCCAGCGCACCATCGCGCCGATGTTGAAAGCCGCCTGCACCGGATCGAGCACGAAGTTGGTGCCGGGGACGCGCGCGCCGTTGGCCACGCTGATACCCGGCACCAGCGGGCCCAGCAGCTTGCTGCAGGCGGGGAAGGACAGCGCCTCCAACCCGCAGCCCAACGTGTCGAGCAGGCAGTGATGCGCGGTCTGGAACGCCAGCGGCGAGTCAATGCGCGTGTCACGCACGTAGTCGACGATGTCCACCAGCAGCGCATCCCAGGCTGCACGGGCGTTGGATGGGGTGTGGCTGTCGGACATTGTTCGGTCTCCTCGTGGGGTTGCACGCTGCGACAAACCCGGTAGTCGCCAACCTTGGTTGGCGCTGGGCCTTACCCGCGCGATGCCGCTTCCATGCCGACCAAGGTTGGCACCTACCAGAGCAGGTGCAGCGCCACCCGCGCATAGCCGGCGCCATGCCAACCAAGGTTGGCGACTACCAGGCCATCACCCGGCCGGCACGCGCACCTTGCCTTCCATCAGCACGCGGGCGCTGCGGCTCATGATGGCCTTGGACACCGTCCACTGGCCGTCAACGAGTGCGGCCTGCGCACCCACGCGCAACGTGCCCGACGGATGCCCGAAGGTCACAGCCTCGCGCTCGCCGCCGCCAGCAGCACGATTGACCAGCGTGCCGGGGATCGCCGCGGCGGTACCGATCGCTACTGCAGCGGTGCCCATCATCGCGTGGTGCAGCTTGCCCATCGACAGCGCGCGGGCATGCAGATCGATGTCCGCGGCCGGGATCGCCTTGCCGCTGGACGAAACGTAGTCCTGCGCAGGGGCGACGAAGGCCACTTTCGGCGTGTGCTGGCGGGTCGCCGCGTCTTCCAGTTTCTGGATCAGGCCCATGCGCAGTGCGCCGTAGGCACGGATCTTCTCGAAACGCTCCAGCGCCGCTTTGTCTTCATTGATCGCCGGCTGCAGTTCGGTGCCGGTGTAACCGAGGTCGGCGGCGTTGAGGAAGATGGTCGGGATGCCGGCGGTGATCATCGTCACCTCGAAACTACCCACGCCCGGCACGTCCAGCGTATCGACCAGGTTGCCGGTGGGGAACATCGCACCGGCGTCACCATCGTCGGACKGATCGAGGAATTCCAGCTGGATCTCGGCAGCCGGGAAGGTCACGCCATCCAGCTCGAAATCGCCGATCTCCTGCACCTGCCCATCGCGCATCGGCACATGGGCAATGATGGTCTTGCCGATGTTGGCCTGCCAGATGCGCACGGTGCACAGGCCATCGCGCGGCACGCGGGCCGGATCGATCAGGCCGTTGGCGATCGCGAACGGACCAACGGCGGTGCTGAGGTTGCCGCAGTTGCCGCTCCAGTCCACGAATGCGGTATCGATCGATACCTGGCCATACAGGTAATCCACGTCGTGATCCGGCACCGAGGCGGTGGAGATGATCACGCACTTGCTGGTGCTGGAGGTGGCCCCACCCATGCCGTCGGTCTGCTTGCCATACGGGTCGGGCGAGCCGATCACGCGCATCAGCAGCGCATCGCGTGCGGCACCCGGCACCTGTGCGGCCTCGGGCAGGTCCTGCAGGCGGAAGAACACGCCCTTGCTGGTACCACCGCGCATGTAGGTAGCGGGAATACGGAGTTGCGGGAGAAAGGTCATGGATCAGTATCCTGGATGCGACGAACCAATATCGGGGTTGAGCTCCTCGTCTTCGAACAGTGCCTCCATGCCCCGCGAGGCATTCCAGATACGCACGATGAAAACGTGCGCAGGTAGCTCCACGTAATAGACCAGATA
>NZ_JBFTOJ010000095.1:0-15689 GCF_056397905.1 Stenotrophomonas sp. 05L414_2 | reverse complement strand
GCCCTGGTATTCGTACTGCTCGCGCGGGTCCTGGTCGTAGTACGCACTGCCCTTGCTGCCGGAGAAATAGTTGCCGCGCTTGCGCCACGCGTAGGCGGCCATCACGTCCACCCTCTCACCGCGCCAGCCCAGCGCCAGGCGCCAGGCCTGGTCATCGCCATCGAACGGGTTGTCACCACTGCGCGATTTCACTGGCACCACCAGGGTGCGGTCAGCATAGGGCGAGGCCGGCGACGACTGCGGGAACCCCTCCACCGTGCGGTAGTCCTCGCCGGTGTGCAGCCGTGGCAGGCGCGGCGAGACCGCATTGCTGCTACCTTCGATCTTCAGCTCCCCGCCGAAGCGCTCGCCGGCCGGCACGATGTCGTCGACGTCGAGGGTCTTGATGACCATCGCTCCGCCGATACCGCTGTGTACATCGCGCACCAMCGCTGGCCCCTTGATGACCTGGATGCCACCAATCAGGTTGGGATCGATGTAGTTGCGGTTGCTGACGCCGTTGTAGCCCCGCCATACGGTCAGTGCCTGCTCGCCGCCGTCGATGCTGACCGGCACCCGTCCCGGCCCCTGGATGCCGCGGATGTTGAGGTCCAGTGCGCCGCTGTTGCGGGCGTCGCCGCTGAACACACCGACCAGGTCCTTGACCACGTCGGCCGGGTTGGCGCCGCGATAGCGCTCCACCCGGTCGCGACCGGAATAGGCCGTGCTCAGGTCGAGCGCGAACACGTCGTCGTATCCCCAACGATCACGTGTTTCGCCGCCGTCGGCCTGCAGGCGTCCGCCCACCTTCAGCGTGTCGGTGACCACCACCCCGCCGTCATCGGCGGCGGCCTGCAGGGTCCAGGTACCGCCCGGCTCCTGCTGCGCGCGCAGGCCACTGCCCTGCAGCAACTGGTCCAGTGCCTCGGCGGGGCTGTACTGGCCCTGCACTGCGCGCGAGCGCCGCCCTTCCACCAGATCGCTGCGGAACACCACCTGCACCTGCGACTGGCGACCGAAGCTGCGCACTGCGCCGGCCAGGGCTTGTTCGGGGATGGCATACGCGCGCACGGAGGCGGTAGCGGCCTGGGCGCGGGCGGTCGGCGCCCAAGCGAAGGGAACCAGTGCCGTGGCGATGGCCAGGGCGAGGATGGTGGCGCGGCGATGACGGGCGGATGCCGGGAACGGCATGAACGGTGACTCCTCAAGGTGGCGGGACCGTGCGCACTTCGGGTGCACGCGGCTCGGTTGGCTTGAGAAGAAACGCGGTTTCGCTCTGGCTATACCACTAGAGACAAGGTGGGATCGGATCTGCCCACGGTTTTTTTCGTTGATCGACAGATCATCCACGCATGGCGTGGATCTACCATGCGCCCGAATAGATCCACGCCATGCGTGGATGAACACGAATCACGCCAGTAGATCCACGCCATGCGTGGATGAACCCACCCACTAGTCCCGTGGCATCACCACACCAACAACGCGCCGCCCGGCAGGCGCTGGCTGCGCAGACCGGCCTGCCGGGCCACTGCGGCAATCGCCGCATCCGGCTGCTGCAGGTGGAACAACCCACTCACCGCCACCTGCGCGCCCTGACCGTGCAGAACCCAGACCGGCGCACGCCGATAGCGGGCAAGGCGCTCGATCGCCTGTTGCGCAGGCAGATCATCAATGACGATCTCGCCGCGTCGCCACGGTGCGATGGCCTCCACATCGGCCAGCTGCAACGGCTGCAGCCAGCGGCCATCACGGAACGCGCGTGCCTGGCCCGCCTGCAGCCGCTGCGCGGCGACATGACCCGGCCTGATCTCCACTTCGCCCTGGCTGACCTCGGTGGTCACCACGGCATCCTGCAGTGCAACGCTGAACGCCGTGCCGATGTCACGGATCTCGCCACCGCCTGCCTCCACCCGGAACGGTCGTGCTTCGTGCGCCACCTGGAACCAGGCCCTGCCACGCAGCAACTGCAGGCGGCGCTGGCCGGCGCTGAAATCAAGCGCCAGCGCGCTGCCTGCATCCAATATGGCAGTGCTGCCATCCTGCAGCTGCACCGTGCGCGGCGCGTTGTCGCTGCGCACGTCGCTGCGGACCAGCAGCCACGCGTGCGGCGCCGCTGTTACCGAAAGCAGCAGCACCGCCGCACTGGCCAGCAGCCAAGGCACTCGACGACGCGGCTGCAGGGGCCGCAGCGCGGGTTCGGCGGTCAGCTCCGGAAGCGCAGCCAGGACATCCGGGCCGGCGGCATCCAGGCATTGCCAGAAGGCCTGCTGCTGGCGCCAGGCATCGGCATGYCGGGGATCGGCCTGCAGCCAGCGTTGCAGGGCGCGTTGCTGGCGCTCCGGCAACCGGCCCGCATTGCACCGTATCACCCAGCGCAACGCCTGCCTGGCCTGACGCGGCGAGGGTATGGACGTAGTCATGATTGTGGCCTGCGGCACCACCAACGGGTGCGCCTTACAGTTGAGACAACGGCGAGCGGCATCTGCCCACGGCACATGCCGGTCATGCGCGGCTTCCCCGCTGGTGCTGCTGGATGAGCAGGGCCGCGCGCATCACGTACTTGCCCACCACGCTCTTGGAAATACCCAGGCGCTCGGCGATCTCGCGTTCGCTCAGCCCCAGGTAGCGGTTGAGCACGAAACACTCGCGCACCTGCGGCGGCAGCGCCAGGATGGTCTGGCTGATCTCGCGCAGCTGGGCCTGGTCCAGCGCCTGCGCCTGGCCATCAGTGCTGGCATCGGCCAGGTCGCTGGCGTACTCCGCCATCGCCCGCCGTTCGCGTGCGTCGGCCTGGCTGCGGTTGAGCGCGTGGTGGTAGGCCATGYGGTACAGGTACCCGCGCGGTTCCAGGATCGGCGGGTCGCCGGGCACGCTGCTGGCCTTCAGATAAAGGTTCTGCAGGGTGTCCTCGGTACTGGCCGGGTCGAGGTAGCGGGCAATGAAGCGGGACAACGCACGGCGCTCGCGGATCAACAGCTCGATCAGCGCCAGGGCATTGGGAGACATAAGTGCCAAGGCCGGACCGGGGAATGATGGGCGTGATGGCGACGGTCCGGACCGGGAGTGTAGGCGGCAACCGCCGATCCTGCACCCCCGGTCATCCGCCACGTTGCACGCACGGCCTGGATCTACGGCTCCTCCAGCGCCTCGAAACGCTCGGCCAGATAGTCGATCAACGCGCGTACCGCCGGCAGCAGGCCGCGCCGCGACGGGAACACCGCATGCACGATGCCGTGCCTGGGCTGCCACTGCGGCAGGATCGGCACCAGCGCGCCGCTGGCCAGTTCGTCGGTGATCATCATCCGCGGCAGCATCAGCACGCCGACACCCGCCACCGCCGCACTGCGCAGGGCGATCATGTCATCGCTGACCAGCCGCGGGCGGTGGTGCACGCTGGCCTGCACCTGCTCCGGCCCGGCGTATTCCCAGGCATGCACCTGGGCGGGCGATGCCAGGTCCACGGTCGGCATCATCGCCAGATCAGCCGGCACTTTCGGCGTACCCATGCGCTTGAGCAGGGCCGGGCTGGCAGCCGTACACCAGATGCGGCGGGCCAGCACGCGCACCACCAGATCGCTGTCCTCCAGCGGTGGCGGGCGCACGCGGATGGCCACATCCACGCCCTCGCCCACCACGTCCACGCGCCGGTTGGTGGCATCCAGCTGCAGGGTCACCTGCGGATGCAGGGCCAGGAAGTCAGCCAGCATGGCGCCAATGCGCGCGTGCAGCAGTGCGATCGGACAGGCCAGCCGCAGGGTGCCGCGTGGCTCGGCACGCGACAGCGCGATGGCCTCCTCGGCGGCTTCGGCCTCCACCAGCATCGCCTTGCAGTGCCGGTAGTAGTCCTGGCCGATCTCGGTGACCGAGAAGCGGCGGGTCGAACGTTGGATCAGGCGGACACCCAGYCGCTCCTCCAGCAGGGCGATGCGGCGGCTGAGCTTGGACTTGGGCATCGCCAGCGCGCGCCCGGCCTGCGAGAAGCCGCCATGCTCGACCACCATGGCGAAGTAGAACAGGTCGTTCAGATCGCAGCGGCGGATGTCGGCGATGAACACGGGACGATCTCCTGCGGCCCTTGCCGGGCCTGCATCGTTCACTAAATAGGACTATGACGGCAAATTCTGCCGACTACCGGGGCCATTGTCACGCCGATATCGTCTCCGCAACGAAAAACAGCGACCGGTTGCCCCGGTCAGGAGATCGCCATGAAGCGTGTCACCGGTACCTACAGCGCCCCCCGCCCGCACTGGGTGGGCGACGGCTTCCCCGCCCGTTCGATGTTCTCCTACAACACCCACGGCCAGCACCTGAGCCCGTTCCTGCTGCTGGACTACGCCGGGCCGTACAGTTTCCCGCCCAGCGAGACCCCGCGCGGGGTCGGCCAGCATCCGCATCGCGGCTTCGAGACGGTCACCATCGTCTACGAAGGCGAAGTGGCCCATCGCGACTCGACGGGTGCCGGCGGCACCATCGGCCCGGGTGACGTGCAGTGGATGACCGCTGCCTCCGGCATCCTCCATGAGGAATTCCACACGCCGGAATTCAGCAAGCGCGGCGGCACCCTGGACATGGTGCAGCTGTGGGTCAACCTGCCCGCCAAGGACAAGATGGGCGCACCGGGCTACCAGACCCTGCTCGATGCGCAGATTCCTTCAGTGGCCTTGCCCGACGGTGCCGGCCGCGTACGCGTCATCGCCGGGACATTCGATGGCCATGCCGGCCCGGCCCGCACGCATACCCCGATGGACGTGTGGGACATCCGCCTGCTGCAGGGCCAGCACGCCGAGCTGCCGGTGGCCGACGGCCGCACCCTGGCGCTGGTGGTGTTGAAGGGCACGGTGCGGATCAACGGTGGCCAGGCAGTCGGCGAAGCACAGCTGGTGACCTTCGACCGCAGCGGCGAAGACGTGTTCATCGACGCCGACAGCGACGCCACCGTGCTGCTGCTCAGCGGCGAACCCATCGACGAGCCGGTGGTGGGCTATGGCCCGTTCGTGATGAACACCCAGGCCGAGATCAGCCAGGCCGTCAACGATTTCAACGGCGGCCGCTTCGGCCAGATCGCGCACTGATCCACTGCATTGCGGCGGGCAACCGCCCGCCGCATTCCGGGCCTTCGCCCCCTCCCCAGGAGACTGACCATGAGTACCCCCGCCAACTTCAACGGCGCCCGCCCGGTGATCGACCCGGACAACGCCGCGATGCTGCTGATCGACCACCAGAGTGGCCTGTTCCAGACCATCGGTGACATGCCGTTCACTTCAGTACGCGCGCACGCCACCGCCCTGGCGAAGATGGCCGCGCTGGCGAAGATGCCGGTGATCACCACCGCGTCGGTACCGCAGGGGCCGAACGGCCCGCTGATCCCGGAGATCCATGACGCCGCACCGCATGCGCAATACGTAGCGCGACGGGGCGAGATCAACGCATGGGACAACCCCGAATTCGTGGCCGCGGTGAAGGCCACCGGCCGCAGCCAGCTGATCATTGCCGGCACCATCACCAGCGTCTGCATGGCCTTCCCCTCCATTGCCGCCGTCGCCGACGGCTACCAGGTGTTCGCGGTGGTCGATGCCTCCGGCACCTATTCGAAGATGGCCGAGGAAATCACCCTGGCGCGCGTGGTGCAGGCCGGTGTGGTGCCGATGGATACCGCTGCGGTCGCCTCGGAAATCCAGCGCACCTGGAACCGCGAGGACGCCCAGCAGTGGGCCGCGATCTACACGCAGATCTTCCCCAACTACCAGCTGCTGATCGAGAGCTACCAGAAAGCGCAGGACGTGCAGAAGAACCACGAGCAGCTGGATTCGCAGCGTAGCTGAGCCGCTGCATCCGCGGCGATTTCCGCCTGCCGGCACGCCGCCGGCACCACCGCAAGCCAACCCCGACCAGGACACCCCCATGGCCAGTGAACCGATCCGCGACCCCGTCAGCGACCACCTGCTGACCCCGCAGAATTCCGCCTTCATCATCATCGACTACCAGCCGGTACAGGTGAACTCCATCGCCTCGATGGACCGCCAGCTGCTGGTCAACAACATCGTCGGCACTGCCAAGGCGGCGGTCGCCTATGGCCTGCCGATCGTGCATTCGACCGTGAACGTACAGACCGGCCTGAACAAGCCGCCGATCGCGCAGCTGCGCAAGGTGCTGGGCGACTACCCGACCTACGACCGCACCACCATCAACTCCTGGGAAGATGTCGAGTTCCGCAAGGCGGTGAAGGCCACCGGCCGCAGGAAACTGATCATGACCGCGCTGTGGACCGAAGCCTGCCTGACCTTCCCCGCGCTGGATGCGCTGAAGGAAGGCTATGAGGTCTACGTGGTGGTCGACGCGGTGGGCGGCACGTCGCTGGCCGCGCATGATGCCGCGCTGCGCCGCATCGAACAGGCCGGCGGCCAGCTGATCAGCGTGACGCAGCTGTTCTGCGAACTGCAGCGCGACTGGGTACGGGCGGAGACCGTGCCGGCCTTCATGAATCTCTTCATCGAAACCGGTGGCACGGCTGGCATCCAGTTCTCGTACGATCGTACCGAGTGATTCCTTGGCGGCTCCGGCTCCGGCTGGCGCCGCCTTTTCCTGCAACCGAGCATGGCTCGGCCCTACCACCGGGAATTCCCATGGCCTACGCACGCATTGTTTCGACCGCCGACAACTACCTGCACCACATCAGCAACGGCCACTTCGATGTCGCGGCCGATGAACCCGCTTCACTCGGCGGCCAGGGCAAGGGCTTCGCCCCGTTCGACCTGTACCTGGCCTCGCTGGCCGCGTGTACCGCCATCACCCTGCGCATGTACGCGCAGCGCAAGGGCTGGGAGCTGGGCGAGTTCCACGCCGAGCTGCGTTCCGAACGTGATGCGGATGGACGCTTCCATGTGCACCGTGTACTGCATGCCACCGCCGAGYTGAGCGATGCGCAGTGGCAGCGCTTGCTGGAGGTGGTGGAAAAGACCCCGGTGACGTTGGTGATGCGCGAAGGTGCACGGATCACCAGCGAGCGCGGGGCTGCTGCCTGATCGCCGGGCATGGCCCGGCGCTACCGGAGGAGCCTGGCGCCATCAGGTAACGCCGGGCCATGCCCGGCGGCCCTGGTTTCAACGCCGCGAATGCAGCACGGTGCGCTGGCGCATGGCGTTGAATTCCTGTTCGACCTGCTGGATGTCTTCGACCTGGAAGCCGGCGGCATCGAGCAGCTGATCGGCCGCGGCGGCAGCCAGCGGATCATCCTCGCGCTGGCGCCAGCAGCGTGCCGGCAGGAAATAGCCGACCTCGCTGCGCCCGCGCATGATGACCACCGGCCGCCCTGCATACAGCAGGAATTCGGCCAGATGCTGGCGCAATCCCTCCACCGAGACATAGGCCGGCCCGATGCCCAGTGCCTGCGCGGCGGGCTCGGAACTCTCGAACAGTTTGCGACGGCTCATCCACTCCTCCTTTGTGCAACGCGTGGTCTCCTTTCCTAGACGGGCGCATTGCCGCACCCCCGCCACACGTGTCGTGACTGCGATCACGCTGTCCGATCAGAAACCGGTATTGAACTCCAGCTGGAACAAATCGATCGACAACGGCGGGCCCGACACTTCCTTGGCCGCCATCCACTTGCCGCTGATCCAGCTGCGCGCGTCCAGCGCATAGGCGCCGCCCACGTAGTAGCCGCGCGCATTGGTGCCGCCCAGGTGAAAGTTCGGATCGTTGTAGGCATCGGGCAGTGCATCGGCCTCGATCCGCTTGTAGCCCAGCAGGGCCTGCCACTGGCCCTTCTCCTTCAGCTCGGTGGCGCCGAAGGTGGCCTGCAGCATCCAGGCGGTGTCGCCGCTGCGGAAGGTGTCGATGCTGGCACTGCCACCGGCACCGTAGTTGTTGACGATGCCGTTGTTGGCCCGCGCGAACATGGCCTGCTTGTCATAGGCCAGGTTGCGGATGTAGTCCGCATCCAGGCGCATGCCGATGTCCTGCGCAAGCTGTGTATCCCAGCGCAGGTTGAAGGTCGCCAGGCGGAAGGCAGAAGCCAGGCCCACATACTGCGGCGTGGGCGTGTTGGCCGGATCCAACGGGTTGCGGGCGATGTCGCGGATCAGCATCAGGGTGTTGCCCTTCTGCATGAACGCCGGCCGCGACCAGTCGGTATCGCAACCGACCGCGCCGGCGTACAGCGCGCAGGGAGACGACAGGCGACCACTGATGTTCTTGAAATCGTAGTAGCCCAGCGCCGCACGCAGGCTGTTGTCATCGTTGAAGCGCCAGTTCACCCCCACCTGCGCACCGGACAGCCACTTGTTCTCGTTGGGCGTCTTCACCCGGCTCTGGCTGGGCGCGCTGTCGGAGGTGTACTCCAACGGCACCACCGCCAGGTTGCCGAACAGGCCGACGTCCTCGGCGAGGTCGTAGCTGAGGTTGRCCGCCAGGCCGTCGAAGTTCAGATCGTTGGAGAACAGCGTGTCACTGGTCCAGAACGGATTGCCGAAGCGTCCGCCGCGCACCGTCACCCAGTCGGCCGGGCTGTAGGCCAGCCATGCCTGGTCCAGCCACACGTCCTTCTTGCCCAGGCCACCGCCAAGCTGTTCGGTGGTGGACACCGGCCCGTTGCTGCTGCCGCTGGCCAGGCGCACGCCTGCGGTGGTGTGCTGGCCGATCGTCGCTTCGATGCCCAGCCGTGCGCGGATGCGCCACAGATTGCGGCGGTCCTGGCGGGTGTTGAGCAGCGGCGGCAGCTGCAGGTTGGTGTTGTTGTTGGTATCGAAGCCGTTGCCGGCGTTCACCGAGGCCCAGTTGGTCTCGATGTCGCTGTTGCGCTCGGAGTAGAAGCGCGATTCGCTGCGCACACGCATGTCACCGCTGACCTTGATGCGCTTGGTCCACTCGGCCACCTCGTTCGGCGCGGCCCAGCCCTCGGCTTTGGCCTGCGCCATCACGTCCTGGCGTACCTCATCTCGGATGCCATCGCGCACGCTCTGCGGCACGTACGGCACACGTACGTCGCCGGCTTCCAGCGCCACGCCGCCGCTGCTGGCTGCGCTGACCGCGGTACCGCGTTGCGCAGCCGCCGCTTCTGCTTCGGCCTGCACCAACAGGGCCTGGCCGTCTTCGGGCTTGAGCGCGCCGCTGGCGATCAGCCCCTTGATCAACTTGACCATGGTGGTTTCGGCAGCCATCGCACTGGCCGGCGCGGCCAGGCTGAGCAGTACGGCGCAGCACAGCAACGCCCGTCGGGCCGGCCGTGGGCGGCGGGATGCGGTTCGAGCGCGGTCGTGGTCGTTCATCACGGTTCTCATCGAAAGAAGGGAAATCACGGAAGTCATCGGTCACGCGCCGGGACGGCGCCCCTGGATCAGCACGCGCGCGGGGAAATCCAGCGACGCCGGTGGCATCTGGTCGACCTTGCCGATCTGTCGCAGTGCTTCAAGCACGGCCACGTCGGCCTCTTCGTTGCCGCTGCCACGCACCAGCTCGACMTTCTCCAGCCGGCCATCGGGCGCCAGCCAGACATTCACCTGCAGCTGGAACGCCAGGCGCTTGACCCGCGCGTCGCGCGAAATCGCCTGCTGCATCAGATAGCCCAGGTAGCGGCCATAGCTGGCGTTGCCGGCACCGCCGCGGCCAACGCCGGACGAGCCACCGCCGCTGCCCGACTGGATGCCGAAGTTGTCACCACCGGCCTGTGCATCGGCGTCCATGGTCACAGGGTCGGCGTTGTCCGGCGTCGGCGTCGGTTCTTCGGCCGGCGTTGGCTGGTCCAGCGGTTCCGGCTCTGGCACGGTCTCTTCCGGCGGCGTCTCCGGCTCAGGCGGCTTTTCCGGTGGTGGTGGTGGAGGCGGCGGCGGTGGTGGCAACGCCAGCATGGGCGGCTGCAGCACCGGCCGGCGGGTGCTGGCGGTGTCCTTGAACAGCAGCCACCACACGGCAACATCCAGTACCAGCAGCGCCGCCAGCACCAGCGCGATCGTCACCAGCAACTGGCGTCCGCGCGTACCGGGCTCCTGCAGGGGTGGTCGATGACCGGCCATGCCTCAGCCCTGCGCCTTGCCGGTGACCAGGCCGACCTGGGCCAGCTCCAGCCGACGCAGCAGATCCAGCACCTCGACCACGCGCGCGTACTGCACCTGCGCATCACCGCGCACGATCACCGGGAAATCCGGCGAGGTTGCCCGTTCGGTACGCAGGCGGTCCTCCAGCTCGGTCATCGTCACCGGGTAGGCATCCAGGAACACCTGGCCACTGGGGTCGATGGTGATCGCCTTGGTCTTGGGCTTCTCCAGTGCGGTGCTGTTGCTGGCCTTCGGCAGGTTGACCTCGATGCCGGGAATGGAGGCGTTGCTGGTCAGGATGAAGATCACCAACACCACCAGCAGCACGTCGACGAAAGGCGTCACGTTGATGCCCTTCTCGCGCTTCTTGATGCCGAACTTCGCCTTGTAGCCCATGGCCGGCCCCTCAGCCCTGGACCACGGCCGGGCCGCGCCCGTCCTGCTCTTCGGCCAGGCGSGYGGCGAACTCRTCSAYGAACACCGCCATGTCGGCGCCGATCGCTTCGGCGCGAGCCCCCAGCCAGTTGTAGCCGAACAGCGCAGGAATCGCGACGCCCAGGCCGGCGGCGGTACACAGCAGCGCTGCCGCCATGCCCGGGGCCACCGAGTTGATGTCCACCGCACCGGCCATCGCCGCCACCACGAACACCAGCATGATGCCGATCACGGTGCCGAACAGACCGACATACGGTGCGCCCTCGATGGTGGTCGACAGCCAGTTCATGCGCCTCGCCATCGCTTCCTGTTCGCGCACCATCACCGCATCCATCGACGCGCGGATGGCGGCGATGGTGGCCGCGCTCAGGTAGCCGGAGTTGCCATCGCGCTGATGACGCTGCTGCATTTCATCGATGGCCACCTGGTAGATGCGCCACAGCGAGCCATCGTGCATCGCCGTCGGCACCTTGCCCTGCCGGTCCATCTCGGACAACGTGCGCAGCGGCACGCCGGAGAGCTTGCTGAAGCTCTCGGTGAACACCGCATTGGCCTTGCTGGTGCGGCCGAAATGACGGCTCTTGGCGATCATGATCGCCCAGGACAACAGCATCATCAGGCCGAGGATGGCGACCACCACCCAGGCATCGAACGGCATCGCCTTGAGGATGAAGGCGAAGTGGCTCTGCCCGGCCGACTGCTCGTCGGCGCCGTAGCTGATCAGGCGCGAATCGGCGCCCTGCGCGGTGGCATCTGCCAGCAGCAGCGCCGCCGGGCGTGCTACGCGTGAGATGCGCAGTTCATCCAGCGCGCCATCGAAGTTGGCCAGCGGTTGCGCCGCGCCCGGCGCATCGGCACCCACCACCGCTGCGGTGGTCAGTGCCGGCAGCTCACCACTGAGCTGGGCCACCACGCGACCGTTCAGATACAGCTGCAGCGACCCCTTCTCGGCGGTAACCGCAACATGCGCCCACTGCCCTTCCGGAATCGGCTGCGCCGGCGTGCTGCGTTGACCGTTGAGCTGCACGAACGGCACCCGGTTGTCGATGCCCACCACCAGCTCTGCGCTGCCATCGCGCCGGGCGTAGATCGCCTGCGCGGTGGTCAGCGCGCCCGGTTTGATCCAGGCAGAAACAGTGAGCGGCGCACCCGCTTCCTGTGCCAGCGAAGCACTGGCCGGCAGCGGCAGTGGACCGACGCCCAGCTGCACGCCACGCCCGATCACCGTGCTTTCCGCCGCAGGCACTACTGCACCGGCCGTGTTGCCGTAGGCCGTGGTATCACGGGCCGGCGCATTGGCTTCAGCAAAGTGGTAGACCAGCGTGTAATCCGGATCGAACACCTGCTGGCCATTGCCGCTGGCCGGTGCCTTCGCGTTGCCGTAGTACATCCAGATCGTCTGCGGCGCGCTGGCGGTCAGTGCCGGAACGTCCACCCAGACCAGGGCCAGGCCCAGGTTCGGGTCGAACTGCTCGATCTGATGGGCCAGCACGGTGCGACCGTCGGCAGAAACGAAACGCAGGTCGTTGCCACCCTCCTGGGTGCCATCAAAACCGAAGTTGCCGGTATGCAGGCGCAGCAGCAGCGGCGTACGCCCGGGGTTGCCGGTCAACCCCGCGCCCTGTGGGCCTGCGTCGACGGTGATCGGCTTGCGGTACTTCCATTCGGCCTGCCACCAGTTGGCATCGGCCGCGGCCGCGGGCAGCGCGATCAGCGCAGCCAACAGCAGCAACATTCGGGAAAGCAGACGGTCCATGCAAAAGGTCTCCGGAGAACGCATCTCAAGGGAAGGGTCAGTAGCTGGTGCTGATGTTGAAATGCAGGCGCGGGTCGTCCTTGCGCGTGACCGGGCCATCGGCGTAGGGCCAGGCGTAGTCCAGGCGCAGCTGCAGGTGTTCGCCCAGGCGCAGCTGCGCGCCCAGCCCGACCGACGCCAGGTTGTACTTGTCGCGCTGTTCCGGCAGCGGCTGACGCAGGCGCAGGTAGGCCGCGTCGGCGAAGCTGTACAGCCGCAGGTCGGTACCGCTCCACAGCGACCACGCCGGGGTGCGCCATTCCAGGTTGGCCAGGCCACCGTAGTCGCCGATCGCTTCGGCCGACAGGTAGCCGCGCACGGTGTACATGCCGCCGGCGGCGAACTGTTCGGCCGAGACCAGCGGTGCATCGGTCGCCTGCAGCGAGCCACGCGCAGACCACTGCCAGTCGTTGCCGAAGGTGTGCGTGTTGGAGACATCGGCCTTGAACGCCACGAAACTCGGATCGGCCCAGTAGCGCTTCTGACCGAAATCGGTGGCGTTGCTGCCATAGCCGAACAGACGCCGGGTTCCCGCCACCAGCTGCGTGTTGATGCTCAGCTGATCGTGCTCGCCCTGGCGCACGCCGACGAAGGCCAGCGTGACCGGTGCGTACTTCAAGGGCGTCTTCAGGCTGTCCTTGCCCATCTGCGTGTCTTCTTCGGTGTCCTTGAAGTCCACGCCGAGGCTGAGCTGGCGCCACCAAGCGCCGCTGCCCGGCAGGCGGTAGTTGAGCTTGAGACCAATGGAATGACCGTTGCCGATCACGTTGGTGCCGGTGCCCGTGCCTGCGCCGCCTTGTCCGCCGGCATTGAGTACGCGGCTGTCGGACGTGTAGCCTGATGCCTCAAGACTCCACGGCGTGCCCTCGAAGGGAACGGTGTAGGAGGCGGAGAACACCTTTGCCTGGTGGGTGTCTTCCGGCGCGATGAACACGCCGATGCTCGCACTGTGGCCGCGCCGCCACAGGTTGTCGTGGGCCAGCGATGCACTCAGGCGCAGCTTCTCGGTATCGGCGCTGTGGTCGTTGTTGAGCGCCGCACTGGCACGCCRGGGCGACTTCTCTTCCACCTGCAGGTCCACATCCATGGTGCCCGGCACCTGGCCTTCGCGCACCAATGGCATCACCTGGCGGCGGCCCCCTTCGTTCAGCGCCGTCAGTTCCTTCTGTGCCTGGTCGAAATCGGGCACGCGCCCTTCAGCCAACGACGGCACCCGCTCGCGGATGCGCTCGGGTGAGTCATGGCGGGCACCGACCACGCGCAGCTGGCCAATGGGCGTCTGCTGCACCTTCAGCAGCACCACGCCCGCGTTGACCTGCTGCTCGGGCAGCTCCACATAGACCGATTGGTAGCCGGCCTGCTGGTACAGCGCGTTGACTGCATCGCGCGCCTTCTCGACATCGGCGAGCGTTTTGCCGGGGCCGAGGAACGGTTCGACCGCGCGCTCGATCTGGCGCGCATCGAGCACGGTGTTGCCGCGCACGATGTACTCGTTGATGTTCACCGTGGGCGCTGGCGCGGCGTCCTGCGCGAACGCTGGAGACGGCAGCGAGGCCAAGGCCAGCAGCAAGGGATGCAGGCGCAGCGGAAGGCGAACGGCACGGCACGGAACGGGAGTCATCGAAGGCATCGCGTCGTATCGAAGGGAATGGCCAGGGAGCGGCGCGTGGGTCTACCAACAGGACGTGCAGGCCGCGTTAAAACCGCCAACAGTTTTGTGACAGCACTGTCATCTGTTGACGATGCTGAAACAGGCGCAGGCGGACACTTCGCCTGGCACACGTCTTCATTGCAAAGCGCTTGCTGCCTCGGGTGATTCAGGATGCACACCACTCTGCTTACGCCAAACCGCCCTGCCCTCTGCCTGACGTTGGTTCTGGCTCTGGCTTCGCCCTGGGCGCGGGCCGACCAGGCTGCCAAACAGGCAGATGCAGCGCCATGCATCGAAGTACAGGTCAATGGCGAGCGCATCCCCGCCTGGGACTGCCTGCAACGCAAGCTGGCGCCGGCAGAGAACAACGCCCTCCATCCCAATCTTCCCGAGGCCGAGCGCTTGATGCGCAAGCCCGGCAACCAGTTGCTGCAGTACAACCTGGAGGGCACGCGGCAGCGCATGGGCGATGCGTTCGGGCGTTCGGTGGTGCCGCAGCGTCCAGCGCGCTGAGCCGTGTTCAGTGCCGCCCCAGCGCGGCGGGAACGATGCCATCGGTGGGCAGCGGCGGCAGTTCGGGCACGGGCAGCGAGCGCGGTTGTCCTGCCTGCTGCAGTTCAACCGCGTTCGCGCTGATTGCTGCCAATACGGTAGATGGACCAAGCCGCTGCCCCGGCGCATAGGCCTGGGCAGGTGCCCTATCCACCGACAGCAATGCCAGTGGCGCCTGCCGCCCTGCCATCACCCCCAGCACGGTCACCTCGGTCTGTACTGCACCTGGCGAAAGCAGCCGCACCAGCGGTGCGCTCGCAGCGTCGTCGAAGGCCGGGGCAGCGGGTACGGCGATCTGCACCGTGGCGGCGGAAACGCGAGCCGGCGCCATGAACAGGGCCATGCCCCAGTATCCCGCGACGGTCAGCAGCAGCATGGCCGCCAGCAGGGTCAACGTGCGATTGCGATCCCAACGCCTGCCGTCCATGTTCCGCACCTTCGCCAGGTTCCTGTGCGGCCACGCTAGCAGCTGACGCTGACGCTTTTGTTTCATCATCCGCGCCTACGCTGGCAGGTATCGGCAAGGACGGGAAGCGATGTGCGATGCAAGGCAGACCACGCGGTTTCACCCTGATCGAACTGATGGTGGTGCTGGTCATCATCGGCATCTGCACGGCGGGTATCGGCCTCGGCCTGGGCAGCCTGCTCGACCCTGCGCGGCAGCTGCGCCAGGAATCGGAGCGGCTGGCGCAGCGCCTGCAGGTCGCTCGCGATGAAGCGCGCATTGATGGTCGGCCGATCCGCTGGCAGGCCACTGCAGAGGGTTACCGCTTCAGCCGCCGCGACAGCCAGGGCTGGGTCGAGCTGCGGCGTGATGACCTGCTGCGCCCCCAGCAGTGGCAGACCCGTGGCATCACCGTGCAACCCACGGCTGCCATCGAGCTGAGCCCCGAATGGATTGGTGTGCCGTGGGAGCTGGCGTTGTCGCTGGACGGTCGTCGACTGCGTCTTCGTGATGATGGCAGCGGACAATTGCAGGTCCTGCAGTGAAACGGCAGCAACACGGATTCACCCTGATTGAGGTGCTGATCGCGTTGGCCATCGTGGCCATCGCATTGGCGGCGGTGATGCGCTCGGTGGCGGTGGCGACCGATGACCAGTCGCGTCTGCGTGACCGTCGGCTGGYCCTGTTGTGCGCGCAGGACCGCTGGCAGGAGCTGCGTCTGTCCGCACAGCCTCCCGGCGATGCACGTCTGCTGTGCCTGCAGGGGCGCACCCGCTTCCTGGTGCAGCAGCACCTGGGCAA
>NZ_JBFTOJ010000094.1:0-15793 GCF_056397905.1 Stenotrophomonas sp. 05L414_2 | reverse complement strand
ATCGCCGCCCTGGTCGGCGTTGGCGGCGCAGGTGAAGGCCTTGCGCTTGTCCACCAGGCGGCCCATCAGGCGGTCGCTCAGCGGCAATGCGTCGCCATTGAGTCGCCAGTCGTAGATCACGCTGAAGGCCAGCACGCGGGCGACATACTCGCGCGTTTCCTTGTAGCTGATGGTCTCGATCCACAGGTCCGGATCGAAGCCCGGGCGCTGGGTCTGCCAGCGTGCGGTCGGCGTCGGGCCCGCGTTGTAGGCGGCGATGGTCACGTAGGGCAGGCCGTCGTACTTGTTCATCAACTGCCGCAGGTACGCGGTGCCGATGGCGATGTTGGTGTCCGGGTCGTACAGGCTGTCAGCGCCGCCGTAGCCGGTCAGGCCGATGGACCTGGCCACGCCGGCGCCGGTCGCCGGCAGTACCTGCATCAGGCCCATCGCATTGGCAGGCGAACGCGCGCGCGGGGTGAAAGTGCTTTCGGCGCGGATCTCGGCGGCCACCCAGGCCGGGTCGATGGCATTGCGTGCTGATTCACGGCGGATCGTGGCGTCGTGGTGCAGCGGGAAGCGCAGGTCGTACAGGCGTTGCTCCTGCGGCTGCTTGCCGAGCGCGAACACCGCGCGGTCGAACCAACCGTTGTCCTGCGCCACGCGCACGGCGAGGCGACGCTGGGTGTCATCGAAGCGCGACAGCGCATTGTTCCATTCGGCCACCGCCCAGCCGGCGCGGTCGATCTGGTAAAGCGCCATCGCCCGCTGGATGGCCGGATCGCGGGCCACCGCAGCCTGCGCCTGCGCGCTGTCGTTGGGCTTCCACGGGCACAGCGTGTAGGGCTGCTGCAGCTTGTCCGCAGCGAGGAAGCCATGGAAGGTCGGTGCGCGCGCGGCTTCGCGGAACAGCGGCTGCGCCTGCTGTGCCTGGCCGGTCTTTTCCAGCATGCGGCCTTCGAAATAGCGCCAGCGCGAATCGTTGCGCTGGGTCGGGCCCATCTTGCGGATCGCCGCCAGCGTCGCCGGCCAATCGCCGCGCGACATCGCTTCGCGCGCGCGCCATTCGTGCAGGCGCTCGTCATAGGCCGCATCGGGCACGGCATTCAAACGGCGAGCCGAGTCGGGCAGGTACGACGCCACCGTCCACAGGGCGATCTGGTAACGCACCTGGCCCTGCTGTTCGGCGCTCAGGCCCAGCGCCTGCGCGTACTGCGGCAGCTGCTGTTCGGTAGCATCCGGGTCGGCCTTGGCCAGCTTGGCCAGGCCGTCGGTGGCGATGCGCCGGCTGCGCTCGTTGCGCGGCCAGTTCAGGGCGCTGGCATTGGGCTTGTCGACGAAGGCCGCGTAGGTGTTGGCCAAGGCCAGATCACTGGCCGGCAGGCCGCGCGCGGCCGAACGCATCACCGCCGGCTGCTGTGCATCGGCAGCGGCATCGATGCGTTCCCAGCGCAGCGCATCGCTCATGCCACCCTGCGCCTGCAGCACGGCGAACACGGCGTCGCAGGCATCGGGCAACGACTTGCCGTTCTTGCGCCACAGATCCTGGGCTTCACCGATCCACTGCGGGTCCAGCTTGCCGGTGGCCTGGCGCGCTGTCAGCTGCGCACAGCGCAGGCCGAGGTTGTCGGTGGGAGCCCAGTTGGCCAGCAGCGTCGGCCAGTCCTGGCGGCGCGCGACAGAGGGCAGCCAGGCGCTGCGGAAGCTGTTGGCCACGGCCTGGCCCTGATAGCGCTTGAGGAAGGCCTGTGCCTGCGCCGTATCGACGGTGTCGATGTTGCGCCGCAGGTTGGCGAACTCCAGCCAGCCATACGCGGGATGGCGGCTGAGCGCGGCGGCCTGGCCGGGATCGAACTGGCCACGTTCGGCGGCGGCGATGGCGGCCTTCAGCTGGGCGTTCTGGGCATCGAGGGACTGGGCACTCGCGCAGCCGATCAGCAGCGTGGTGGCCAGCGGGAGCAGGGACAGGGCGGTCGAAGATCGTCGGGTCATGGCGACCAGCATAGCGGGCAGTGGCTGAATTCAGTTTCGCATTGTGTACACGGCCGAAGACGGCAACGACAGCTGAATGATGGTGGGATCCGCACTGCCGCGAGGGCGGTTGTGCGGCGTAGGTTTGGGCTGGGGCGACCGGCCCTGCTGCAGGGAGCGGCACATGGCATTCAGTAGCGCAGGAAGAAGCGGCCCGCTGGCGGACATCAACGTCACGCCACTGGTGGATGTAATGCTGGTGTTGTTGATCATCTTCATCGTGACCGCGCCGATGTTGTCGCGGCCGATCAACGTGCAGTTGCCGCAGGCCACCGATCGCGTGGTGGATCGCCCCGAACCGCCGCCGCCGATCGAGCTGCGCCTGGATGCGTCCAGTCAGTTGAGCTGGGACGGGCAGCCGATGGCCATCGGTGATCTGCAGTCGCGCCTGCAGGCGCAGGCCAGCGAGCATGCCGGTAACCTGCCGGAGCTGCGCATCAGCACCGATCCGTCGGCCGAGTACGACGGCATGGCCAAGATCCTGGCCGCCGCCGAAGCCACCGGCATGCAACGCATCGCGTTCGTGCAGTGAGTGGATCACGGGTGCGGCCTTCCCAAGGGAAGGCCGCACGTGTACCGGTAGCGCGGGGTCATACCCGGCGGCAGACCTGCGATGCGCGCCGGGCTTGGCAGAGACCTCTTCGACACTTCGCCGGGCWTGGCCCGGCGCTACCGTGACCCCGGCGGGAATGAGCCAGCGCTACGGCGATGTTGTCGTACGCGCATTCTGGTGAATACGTAGGCAAATGACGTTATCTGCTTTCAGAATCGTCAAATTCGCGTGAAAGAGTGTCGGGCATCACGCCGCGATGTTTACCGCTTGTTTACAAAGGAGACGCTGCCGCCATGCAGGGGGGAGCGCGGCAGTCCATGTCCCGACATTCCTTTGGAGAGAGAGCGAATGAATTACCTGCATCACCGCCCCTTGGCGGTTGCCGTCGCGCTGTGCGTGACCGCACTGGCCCCGTTGGGGGCTGCTGCCCAATCGGCCACCACCGACCTGGATCGCGTCGAAGTCACAGGTACCCGCATCAAGCGCGCTGAAGTGGAAGGCCAGGTGCCGGTCCAGACGCTCAACCGCGCCGACATCGAACGCACCGGCCTGACCTCGATCGGTGAAGTGCTGCAACAGCTCACCGGCTCGGGCTCGGCGCTCAATGCCAAGTTCAATTCGTCGGGCAACTTCGGTTTCCCACCCGACGGCAGCGGCGTCGGCGCGGGTTCGGCGCAGGTGGACCTTCGCCATCTCGGTGCCAAGCGTGTACTGGTGCTGGTCGATGGCATCCGCTGGGTCAATGAATCCTCGGCCTCGGGCGTGGGCTCGGCCACCGACCTCAACACCATCCCGCTGGCGATCGTTGAGCGCATCGAAGTGCTGGAAGACGGCGCATCGTCGCTGTACGGCTCCGATGCCATCGCCGGTGTGGTCAACATCATCACCCGCCGCGATTTCGATGGCGGCCAGGTGACGATGAACTACGGCCAGTATGGCAAGGGCGATGGCACGCAGAAGGGCGTGGACCTGGCCTGGGGCAAGAGCGGCGACCGTTACAGCCTGTTCCTGGGGGCAAGCTGGACCAAGCAGGACCCGGTGTATGCGAAGGACCGCGAGCAGTCGCGCTTCCCGATCCCCGGCACCGGCCTGGCCTTCGGCAGCGGCGGCATTCCGCAGGGGCGCTTCGCCTTCGTCGATCCCAACACCGGTGCCGAACAGGACATCGTGCCCAACACCGGCGTGAGCAGCCCGCGTTACGACGGCAGCGCCGGCTGCAACCGCACCGACGACTACCACTGCTTCACCAGCGCCGATCGCTTCAACTTCGCCGAATACAACATGGTGCTGACACCGTCGGAGCGTAAGGGCCTGTTCGGCCAGTTCCGGTTCGACATCACCGACAACGTGCAGTGGTACGTCAAGGCACTGGGCAACCGCCGCGAGTCGACCAACCAGGCCGGCCCGGAGCCGCTGTTCTTCGGCCCTGATGGCGCCACCGGCAATCCGCTGGCCGACAACATCGTCGTCTCGGCACTGAACCCGTACAACCCGTTCGGCTTCGACCTGGTGTCGTCGGGCAACATGAGCCTGATCGGCCGCCGCCCGGTGGAAGGCGGCGCGCGCGTATTCGAACAGCAGGTGGATACCACGTACTTCGCCACCGGCCTGGTCGGCAACTTCCAGGCCGCTGACCGCAGCTGGTACTGGGACGTCAACGGCATGTACAGCAAGAACAAGGCCGAGCAGACCAACTACGGCAGCTACGACATCTACAACGTCAACATGGCGCTGGGCGATCCTGCGGTGTGCGCGGCCACGCCGGGCTGCGTACCGCTGAACATCTTCGGTGGCGCCGGTTCGATCACCCCGGACATGCTGCGCTGGATCCAGCCGGTGGTGCGCGACCGCAGCCAGAACGAGCTGAGCCTGTTCACCGCCAACCTGTCCAGCGATCTGTTCACCCTGCCGGCCGGCCCGGTGTCCTTCGCCACCGGTCTCGAACATCGCAAGTACAAAGGTTCGTACCAGCCTGACCCGCTGACGGTGATYGGCCACTACAACGGCGTACCGTCGCAGCCGACGTCCGGCTCCTACGACGTCAACGAAGCGTACCTGGAGCTGAGCGTGCCGATCTTCGCCGACTCGGCACTGGGCAAGAAGCTGGACCTGAGCCTGGCTGGCCGCTACTCGGATTACTCGACCTTCGGTGGCGAGTTCACGCCCAAGTACGGCCTGCGCTGGCAGGTGACCGATGACTTCGTGCTGCGTACCACCTACGCCGAAGGCTTCCGCGCACCGTCGATCGGCGAGCTGTACGGCTCGGCTGCGCGTGCTGACCTGCAGTTGTTCGATCCCTGCTCGGTGGGCCTGGGTGGCACACCGCCACGTGGCAGTGCGGCCAACTGCGCATCGCTGGGCGTGCCGACCGGCTTCCAGCAGGCCAACTCGCAGATCTCGGTGACCACCGGCGGCAACCGCGAGCTGGAGCCGGAGCGGTCGCGCAGCTTCAGTGCCGGTTTCGTGTGGAGCCCCTGGTTCGGCAACGATGCATCGTGGTCGGAGCGCTTCGACGTGGAAGTGACGTTCTACCGCCACAACATCGATGGCGCGATCCAGGCGATCAACGCGCAGACACAGCTGGACCTGTGCGTGGATACCCTGGACCCGATCTACTGCGACGGCATCACGCGTGCCAGCACCGGTGCGGTCAGCAGCTTCAACAACCGCCTGACCAACCTGGGTTCAATCAAGACCGACGGCTGGGATGTGGATCTGTTCTGGACCCTGCCGCAGAGCTCGATCGGCCAGTTCAAGCTGGGCTGGAAGAACACSTTYGTSGGYCGYTAYGARGCCACCGGYGCGGCCGGCCAGCGGCAGCCGCAGAAGCCCGGCGTKGAAGTGGCTGACAGTTCGATTCCGGAATGGACCAGCAACGCCAGCATCGGCTGGACGCTGGACAACTGGAGCGCCAACTGGACGGTACGCCACATTTCCGAACTGACCGAAGACTGCGGTGACGCCGTGGCGTTCCCGGTGTGCAGCAACCAGGCCGCCGGCACCAACACGCTGTCGGCCACCACCTTCCATGACATGCAGGTGGGCTACAAGATCGACTGGAYGAAGGGCCTGCAGCTGACGGCGGGCCTGAACAACGTGTTCGACAAGGACCCGCCGATCTGCCTGTCGTGTTCGTTGAACGGCTATGACGCCTCCACCTACGACATCCCGCGTGGCCGTTACTGGTACCTGCGCGCGGACCTGCGGTTCTGATGTGGGTACAGCAGCGCCGGAGAGATTCCGGCGCTGCTGTTGCCGCGGTAGCGCCGGGCCATGCCCGGCGACGTTTTCTTCAGAACGACCAGGTAAACGTCAGCGAGCCGTTGCGACCATCGCCATACGCACCGTAGCCATTGATCTGCGAGAGGTACTTCTTGTCCAGCAGGTTGTTGAGGTTGGCCTGCACGCTGAACTCCGGCGAGATGCGGTAGCGCACGAAGGCGCTGACCAGTGCGTAGCCGCTCTGCTCGATGCGGCCATAGGCCGGCACCGGGTAGTAGATGCGGTTCTGCCAGTTGGCACCGCCGCCGACAGTCAGTTCCTGCAGCGACTGCGGGGTGTAGCTGGTGAACAGCTTCAGCGCGGTCTGCGGCAGGTTGGTGTTGATGTCGGCATCGTTGGCATCCTTGGCCACGTAACGGGAGGCGCCGAACGTGGCGTTCCAGCCCGGTGCCAGTTCGCCGTTGAGCTCGAACTCGAAGCCACGGCTCACCGTGCCGCGTGCGGCGCGATAGGCGAATTCGTTCTGGCTGCCGGGCACCGGCTCGCCAGTGATCTGGCCGACGTTGTCCTGTTCGATGCGGAACACCGCCAGCGAGGCATTCAAACGGTTGTCGAACCAGGCGCCCTTGACGCCCACTTCGTAGCTTTTGCCATCCACCGGGTCCAGATAGCTGCCGTTGCGGTCCTTCAACGTCTGCGGCTGGAAGATCTCGGTGTAGCTGGTGTACGTCGAGTAGGTGTCGTTGATGTCGAACACGAGGCCGGCATACGGCGTGGTCACCTTGTGCTCGCGATCTGCGCCTTCGCCCTCGCTCTTCCAGTCGGTGTAGCGCGCGCCGATGATCAGCTTCAACGGATCGGCCAGCGACAGGCGTGCGGCGGCATAGCCGGCCTTCTGGGTGATGGTGCCCTCGCTGGCCAGCGCCAGCGGGTTCCAGTTCGGCTCGCTGATGTTGCCCGTCCAGTTCAGGTAACTGGCGAACGGGTCCCAGCTCTGGCCGGCGCCGCCGACCTGGTAGTCGCCGTAGTTGGCGTAGTCGCGCTTGTTGTAGCTCAGCCCGGCCATGAACTGGTGCTCGCGGCCGAACAGCTGGAACGGACCATCAACATAGCCATCGACACCGGTGACCTTGCGCTCGGTGTTGTAGAAGCCTGCGGACGGCGAAATGCCTGCACCGGTGGTCTTGTCGAAGTTCGAGGCGCCGGTGGTCCAATCGTTGTACGCAGGGTAGAACAGCTTGTCGTCGGCCTTGGTCTGGTCATGCGTTGCGCCGATCTTGAACTTCCAGCCGTTGCTGAAGGCGTGCTGCAGGGTGGCGAACGCGCGCTTGCTGGTGGTGTCCCAGTAGGTCCAGTTCGGGCTGGCGTTGAACGATTCGTCGTACGGGGTCGCGCTGCCGTCGGAGTACAGCATCGGGAAGCCACCCCAGGTCGCGCCGTTGGCGCGCTTCTGCTGGTAGTCGTAGCCCACGCTGAGCTGGGTATCCGGGGTCAGGTCGGCGTCGATCACCGCATAGCCCAGCGTCTTGCGCTGGTTGTAGCGGTCCATCTGCCCATCGGTGTCCAGGTAGCTGCCGATCACCCGGCCGCGTACGGTGCCGCTGGCGTTGAGTGCGCTGCCCACGTCCACGGTGGTGCGGGTGCGGCCCCAGCTGCCGACGTTGACCGACACGCTGCCGGTCAGTTCGGCGCTGTCGGCGTGCTTGCGGATCAGGTTCACCGAGGCGGAAGGATTGCCGGCGCCGCTGAGCAGGCCGGTGGCGCCACGCACCACTTCCACGCGGTCATACAGGGCCAGGTCCAGGCCGGAGTCACCGTAGCTCCAGTTCTGCACCATCTGCGTGGGCAGGCCATCGAACTGGTACGCATCGATGTAGAAGCCGCGCGCATAGAACTCGGTGCGCTCGCTGTCGGACTGGGTGCTGGTGACGCCGGTGGTGTTGCCCAGCACGTCGATGATGTCGTCCAGCTGCTGATCTTCGATGCGCTGGTGGCTGATGATGCTGACCGACTGCGGGATCTCGCGCGGCGCCAGGTCGAAGCGGGTGCCGGCCGAGGTACGGCGCACCGAATAGCCTTCGGCGCGCTCGCCCTTTACTACGACCTTGTCGAGGGTGGTCGGGTCGGTGGCGGTTTCGGCGAAAGCGGTGGGTGCGACGGCGCAGAGCGCGACGAGCACGGCAACGGACAGCCGCTGCGGCTGCGGGGTACGGAAGGCGGGACGGATCATGCGGATTCCTGCAACGGGCACGCGCGTTCGGCCGTCATCCAGGAGTCGAGGCGCTACGGGTAGGGGAAGGGCGGGCAGGCCGTCCTGGCACCACCGGAAACGAAAGAAATGGTAATACGAACTATTCCYATTTACAAATCATGAGCAAACGCGTGCGGCCTCGCGGCTCGGCTCGGTTGCCGTCAGCGGGTGCTCTGCGGTTGCAGCAGCGGCAGCGGGTCCCGCGCGCCGTCGGCGCCATAGATGCCCCAATGCAGATGGGGCGGCGTGCCCTTGGCGTTGCCGCTGTCGCCAACATGGCCGAGCAGGTCGCCGGGTTGCACCACCTGGCCGCGCGCCAGGCCATCGGCCCAGTCTTCCAGGTGCGCGTAGTAATAGCGCTCGCGTCCCGGCCCGATCACCCAGACCTGGCGGCCACCGAGTCCGCTGTCGCGGATGTCGGCGACAACGCCGGGGGTAGCGCTGCGCACCGGCGTGCCGCGCTTGCCGAAGATGTCGATACCCGCGTGCGTGCGGTCGCGCCCGCGCGGTGCGCCGAAGGTATCGGCGATCTGCCGGGGCCGCACGCCGTCCACCGGCACCGGCAGTTGCGTGGCCGGTGGCATGCGCGAGAGTGTCCACAGCATCTTCGGTGCGGCAGCCCACGGGCTGTTCCAGAAGGCCATCGCCGCGATGACCAGGATCAGCAGGAAGGCGCCACGCAGCAACCAGCGGCGCAGGCGTCTGGCGTTGGAGGGGGAAGCGGTGTTCATGCGTCACCAGTGTAGGAGCAGGACAGGCTCGACGGCATCTGCGTCATGTCAGCGGCACGTCGAACCCGCGCTTCAACGTGCCCAGCGCCACCGACGTGCGGAAGCGCTCGATGTTGTCATCACCGCCGAACAAGCGCTCGGTGATCGCCTCGTATTCCTCCATCGATGCCGCCGAGAGCAGCAGCAGGAAATCGCCGTCGCCGGTGATCGAGTAACACTGCTGCACGGCAGGGTCGTCCTGCACGCGGCGGCGGAACGGGGCGACCTTCTCGCGCTGTTCGCTGACCACGCGCACCTCGACGATGATGGTCAATGGCCGGCCGATTTTCGCAGCGTCGATCACCGCCACGTTGGCGGCGATCACCCCGCTGTCCTGCAGGCGCCTGATCCGCCGCTGCACCGCCGGCGTGGACAGGTGCACGGCTTCGGCGATCTGCCGCTGCGGCAGGGTGTTGTCCTGCTGCAGGAGGGCGAGGATGGCGCGGTCGAAGCTGTCCAGCACGGGGGCGGTGGCCATGGTGAGCAGAAGTTGCACGGACGGGCCGTCAATTGAGCCAAGTGCTCGCCGCCGACGCAATAGACTGGCGGCATGCAGACTTCTCGAATCGCGCCGATGTTGCCGGCGCTGGCGGTGCTCGGCTCGGTCACCGCACTGGCCATTGGTACCTCCTACGCCAAGCAGCTGTTTCCGTTGATCGGCGCGCAGGGCACCAGCGCGCTGCGCGTGGGCTTTTCGGCGTTGTTGCTGCTGCTGTTCTGGCGGCCATGGCGCTGGAAGACCAGCCGCGTGGATGCGGTCACCATCCTGCGCTACGGCCTCACCCTGGGCCTGATGAACCTGTTGTTCTACATGGCCTTGCGCACGATCCCGTTCGGCATCGCGGTGGCCATCGAATTCACCGGCCCGTTGACGGTGGCGATGCTGTCGTCGCGGCGGCCGATCGATTTCCTGTGGGTGGGTTGCGCGGCGGTCGGGCTGCTGTTGCTGCTGCCGATCGGCGGCGGCCCGGCACTGGACCCGGTGGGCGTGCTGTACGCCATGGGGGCGGCAGCGTGCTGGGGCCTGTACATCGTGTTCGGCAAGCGCGCCGGCCACCTGCACGCCGGGCATTCGGTGTCGCTGGGGCTGCTGGCCGCGTCGCTGGTGGTGGTGCCGGTGGGCGTGGTGCATGCCGGCGCGGCGTTGCTGGAGCCGAAGATCCTGCTGGCCGGGCTGGTGGTGGCGCTGGTGTCCAGCGCGATCCCGATGTCACTGGAAATGATGGCGCTCAAGCGCCTGCCCAAGGAGACCTTCGGCATCCTGATCAGCATGGAACCGGCGGTGGCCGCGCTGTGGGCGATGCTGCTGCTGCATGAGCACCTGCATGGCCTGCAGTGGCTGGCCATCGGCTGCACGGTACTGGCCTCGGTGGGCAGCACGATGACCGCACGGCGGTTGAAGGTGCCGGTGGCGCAGGCGGGGTAGCGCTGGGCCATGCCCGGCGGAGAGCGTGCGGACCAACGGTCCGCACCCACCAGGTCAGCCTGCCAACGGTCCGCACCCACCAGCTCAGCCTGCCAACGGGGTCCGCACCACCAGGGCAGCTTTCCAACCAAGGTTGGGCCCTTACCAGGGGCGGTAGCGCCGGGCCATGCCCGGCGAGCGCAGCGGCAGGGCTCAGCGCAGGGCGTCGGCCGGGACGTCGATTGCCATCGCCAAGGCAAGATGGTCGGAGAACGCAGCGGGCACCGCTTCCACGGTGCGGGTCTGCAGGCCGCTGCTGACCAGGATGTGGTCGATGGCGCGGTCGGGGCGCCAGCTGGGGAAGGTCGGCACGATGCAGCCGGGCGGCTGCAGCCGGGTCTTCTGGTACAGCACCTGCATTTCCGGACGTTCGGCCAGGCAGTTGAAGTCGCCCATCAGCACCGCATTGGGGTGGTCGGACAACAGCTCGGCAATGAAGCCGAGCTGGGCCATCCGCGAACCGGCGCCCAAGGACAGATGCGCTACCGCAACGGCCAGGCCATCGCGGCCATCGCCGAACTTGGCCAGCAGCACGCCGCGCCCGCCGATACGGCCGGGCAGGGCGTGGTCCTGCACTTCCACCGGTTCCAGCTTGCTCAGCAGGCCGTTGGCGCTGGAGGCGACGCCACCCATGCGCCGGTTCGGCTGGTGGCTCCAGTAATTGAAGCCGGCGCGTTGGGCCAGGTAATGGGTCTGGTTGGTGAAGCCCGAGCGCAGGCTGCCCGGGTCGGCCTCCTGCAGGCCGACGATGTCATGACCGCGCGCCAAAGTGGCAATCGCGTCAAGGCTGCTGCGCTTGCGACCCGCCGGCAGCGCATGTGACCAGCTGCGGGTCACATAGTCGCTGTAGCGGCGGGTACTTGAGCCGGCCTGGATGTTGGCCGTCAGCAAGCGCAGGGTCCGTGTTGTGGGGGAAGTCACGGCCGGGAAAACGTCTCTTTGATCAGTGAGCCTGGGCCGCACCGCGTTCGCGGGCGATCAGGTGGTCGGCAATGCGCAGCATGTCCGGGAAGCTCTTGCCCTTCACCAGGTACTTGCCGTTGACGATGATCGACGGGGTGCCGCTGATCTGGCTGCGCTGGGCGAACTGCTTGGCCGAGTTGGTCTTGGCATTGACCGCGAAGCTGCCCATGGTGGCGGCGAACTGCTTCGGATCCACGCCGTAGGCACCATAGAACTTGGCGATGTCATCGACCGAATCAGCACCGCGCTCGCCCTTCAGGGTCTTCTGCGAGTGGATGGCCGAGTACAGCGCTTCGTGAGTCTTCTCCTGCACGCCCAGGGTCTGTGCGGCGTAGAAGGCACGGGCGTAGTTGTCCCAGGTGCCGCCGAACATGGCCGGCACGTAGACGAAGTTCACATCGCTCGGCAGGCCAGCCTTCCACGGGCCGACCAGCGGCTGGAACGCAGCGCAGGCCGGGCAGACGTAACCGAAGATCTCGACCACTTCGACCTTGCCGGCGGCCGGCTGGAACGGCTGGCCGTTCGGGATCAGCTGGTAGTCGGCGCCTTCCACCGGGGCCGGGCCGGTCAGCGCGGCGGTGGTCGGGGCAGGTGCAGCGCTGGCAGCGGTCTTGTCACCTTCGGCAGCCGGTGCAGCGGCTTCGCCGCCTGCGGCCGGCGCGGCCGGTTCGGTGCTGGCCGGGGTCGCTGCCGGTTCTGCCGGGGCGGAGGTGTTGGTGGTGCCATCGTCGGCCTTGCAGGCCGCCAGGATCGGCAGCAGCGCTGCGAGGGCGAGGGCGGCGAAACGGGTCTTCATGGAAGCGTCTCCAGCATCTGGAAAGGTGGGGCCGGCGTCAGGCGCCGGCCAGAGGGAAATGATGACATGCGGCGGCGACAGCGCCGTGTCGATGGTGTGTGTTGGTTCAGCGGCCGCGGGCGGCGCGGGCCTGGGCGATCAGCGCCGAGGCGATGCGCAGCTGGTCGTCGAAGCTCTTGCCACGGACCAGGTACTGGCCATTGATGATGATGGCCGGGGTGCCAGGCACCTGGGTGCGCTGGGCGAAGGCACGGGCGGCATCGACCTTCTTCTGTACCGCCTCGCCGCGCAGGGCCTGCGTGTAGCGCTCCGGGGCCACGCCGTAGGCCTTGTAGAAGTTGGCGAGCTCATCGGCCGAGACGTTCTGCATCGGCAGCGTGCCGTCATCGTGCAGGGCCTTGAACACAGCGGCGTGGCTGCGCTTGGCCACGCCCACTTCGTCGGCGGCGTAGTAGGCCAGTGCCCAGGCATCCCAGGCACCGCCGAAGGCGGCCGGGACCGGGGTGAAGCGCACGTCGGCCGGCAGCTTGGCGGCCCAGGCGGCCAGCTGCGGTTCGAAATGGGCGCAGTGCGGGCAGGTGTAGCCGAACACCTCGACCACCTCGATCTTGCCGGCCAGCGGCTGGAACGGGCCAGGCTGGGCGATGCGCTCGTAGTCTTTGCCTTCGACCAGCGGGGCGTTGGCGGGGGTGGCGGCGCAGGCCGCCAACGGCAGCAGCACCAGCAGGGACAGCAGAAGGCGGGGAATCAACCTCATCGACACGCATCTCCGTTGAAAATGACAACGCCGGCGCAGCCGCCGGCGTGAAGGAAACATACCGCAGCGACGGGCCGTCGTGGCGACCGGCGCCGACCAGTGGCGGTCAGGGGGCGGCAGCCGGTCGCGTCGAAGCGCCTTCGGCGGCGAGATCGTCGGCCTTGTTGTGCAGGCCCTGCAGGTAGCTGGAAAGGGCCTGCACCTCCTGCTCGGTCAGCTTCTGCGCCACCGTGGCCATGATCTGGAAGTGCGCCTTGTCGGTCTCGTTGGTCTGTCCGGCCTGGTACTCCTGCAGGCGCCGGGCGACATAGCTGGCGTGCTGGCCGCCGATGTGCGGGTAGGCCGGGCCGGGGTTGCCGGCGCCGCTGGGGCCGTGACAGGCCATGCAGGCCGGCAGCCCGCGCTGGGCATCGCCGCCGCGGTAAAGCTGCTGGCCGATCTGGTAGAACTTCATGCCCTTGTACGGGCCCTCGGCCACCGGCGTGTCGTCGGCGATGCCGGCGTTGGCCTTCTGCGTGGCGAAGAACGCGCCGATGTCGCGCATGTCCTGCGGGGTGAGGTTCTGCACGAAGGGCACCATCGCCACGGCGGCGCCGGAACTGCGCTGGCCATTGGCGATCAGGGCCATCTGCTGGGCGACGTAGCGCTCGCTCTGGCCGGCGATGCTGGGATACATCTCCACCGTGGAATTGCCATCGGCACCATGGCAGGCGGCACACGCGGTGGCCTTGGTCTGGCCGGCCTTGGCGTCGCCCCAGGTGGTCTTGCTGAAATCCACCTCGAGCGAGGCGGTCTTGATCGGGCCGTTGTCGGGCAGCGGGGTCAGCGTGGTCTGCGCAAAGGCAGCAGCGGCAACAACGGCAGTAGCAAGGGCGGATACGGCAAGAACGCGAGCGTGGCGCATGCTGAAGCTCCGTATGGACCGGCCGGGCGGCGGCGGCCGGCATCGCCCGGATTATCAACGCCGTTTCCTTGCACGGTCAACGCAGCAGTGCAGCATTTTCCCGCTGGAAGGCCCCGGGCCGGGCGCGCGGCGCCGCAACATGCGATCCTATGCGCATGTCATTGCTCATCGAACGCGCCCAATACCACCTCTCTGCCCACAACATGGGGCAGCTGCCGCCCGATGAAGGTTCTGAAGTGGCCTTTGCAGGTCGCTCCAACGCCGGCAAGTCCAGCGCGCTCAATGCGCTGACCCGCCAGAACAGCCTGGCTCGGGTCTCCAAGACGCCTGGCCGGACCCAGCAGCTGGTGTTCTTCCAGGTTACCCCGGACGCCCATCTGGTCGATCTGCCCGGTTACGGCTACGCCAAGGTGCCGCTGGACCTGCAGGCGCACTGGCAGGCCTTCATCGACCGCTACTTCCGCACCCGCGAGGCCTTGAAGGGGCTGGTGGTGGTGATGGACATCCGTCATCCGCTGAAGGACTACGACCGGCAGATGCTGGCCTACGCCGTGCAGCGTGGCCTGCCGGCGCATGCGCTGCTGACCAAGGCCGACAAGCTCAGCCGCAGCCAGCAGATGCAGACCCTGCAGAAGGTACGCAAGGAACTGCATTCGTCGTTCGGCGATACGGTGAGTGTGCAGGTGTTCTCCGGCTCGGCCCGTACCGGCGTGGATGAAGCCCGCGGCATCATCGGCGGCTGGCTGGGGCTGGAATAAGGCGCTCCGCTGCGCTCGCCGGGCATGGCCCGGCGCTACCCTGATGTTTTCCGTCACCGCGATGCGGTAGCGCCGGGCCATGCCCGGCGGCACATCATTTCAGTGGCGAATATTCCGCCGGTACCCATGCATAGGCCTTGCCTTCGCTGCGCACGTGCCCCAGGCCGGGGAAGGGCAGGTGCGCGCCAGCAACCCACCAGCCCTTGGCGGTGGCTTCCTGCAACAGGCTGCGACGGCTGGCCGTAGCCGCCTTGCGATCCGAATCGGCCTCGAATGCCGCTTCCGGGTGTGCGAACTGCACCGCATGGAAATGCAGCACATCGCCCCACACCAGCAGTGACTGGCCCTGGCTGTCGAATCGGTAGGACACATGCCCCGGCGTGTGGCCGTGGGTATCCATCGCCACCGCCTGCCCCGGCAGGGCGTCGCCAGGCTGGAAGGTGTGCAGGCGACCGGCGGCCTGGTACGGCGCGATCGCGTTGCGTGCCAGCGCGAAGGCAAAGCGCACGCCCTGCGGTGCCGTGGCTTCGCTGGCCGGGTCGAGCCAGTAG
This sequence comes from Stenotrophomonas sp. 05L414_2, assembly GCF_056397905.1. Taxonomy (NCBI): domain Bacteria; kingdom Pseudomonadati; phylum Pseudomonadota; class Gammaproteobacteria; order Lysobacterales; family Lysobacteraceae; genus Stenotrophomonas; species Stenotrophomonas sp. 05L414_2. Next base: position 793 of record NZ_JBFTOJ010000094.1, on the reverse strand, counting down.
CGGGCATCGGCCTTGGACAGCCACACCGTCGCATTCGGATAGGCCGGCTTGCCCTGTGCATCGAGGATCCCGCACAGATGATCGGGATGGGCATGGGTCAGCAGCACTTCATCGATCTCGGCCGGGTCTACGCCGGCCGCACGCAGGTTGCCCAGCACCTGGCCCTGGTCAGGGCCGAAGCACTGCGCGGTGCCGGCATCGACCAGGGTCAGGTGCTTGCCCTGGCGCACCAGGAAGGCGTTGATCGCGGTCTGCAGGCCCTTCTTGTCTTCGGGCACATAGCGGCCTTCGAGCAGGCGGCTGACCAGCGTTGGCGGCACGTCGACCACTTCCTGCCGGCCGAGCGCAACCACGCCGTCGAACAGGGCCGTGACCTGCAGCGCACCGATGCGCTGGTGATGCACGCCCGGCACCTGCTGGGTGGGGGCGGGCGAGGTGGCCTCGGCCAGCGCGGCCAGCGGCAGGGAGGACAGGGCCAGCAGGAGGGCGGCGTGCAATGGCAGATGACGCAGGGTCATGGCGGTTCTTCTCGGTGAGTGATGGGCAGGCCCGTTGCGCACAGCGTGCCGTGTTGCGCGTGCGTGCGGCGCTCAAAGCACTGCGCGGAATGCTCAATGGGGGTTATCGGCAGGGCTGTGCCCTGCACCCGCAGAGGCAACAGCAACGGCAACGGCAACGGCCGAAGCAACAGCAGAAGCTGGTTTCCTGTGGGATGGCGGGGTGGGTCCGGTTGCGGGGGACGCTGCAAGTACGTCCATGTAAGCTCGGTCGCCGCATCCATGCGGCTCACGCC
>NZ_JBFTOJ010000093.1:0-15891 GCF_056397905.1 Stenotrophomonas sp. 05L414_2 | reverse complement strand
GACCCGCACCCAGATCCTGCAGCAGGCCGGTACGGCCATGCTGGCCCAGGCCAACCAGGTGCCGCAGGGCGTGCTCAGCCTGCTGCGCTGATCCACGGCAAGAAGGCGCCGCTACCGTCGGGTTGAACCGACGGTAGCGGCAACCCGACAGCCACGGCGTACTCAGGTGCCGGCCATGCCCGGCCCGGGAAGCTTCCCGAACCGGCTTGGCATCGCCCGCCCCTGCGGACCTCTCTTTCAGCGTTGTGCATTTTGACTGTACGTACCGGGCGGCTTCGTCGCCCCCCGATTGTCAGTAGCCTGATCCCTCCCCTGCATTGGGGGAGGGTTTTTTACAGACCCCCGGCAGCCCGCGGTGAACCCACCCGCACCCTGCCCCAGACCTCCTGCAACCGGCGTGCCAGAACCGCCCCACCAGCCAGTGGCACGGCGCGTGCATCAACGAAGTCCTCAAGACCCAGCGGCACAGGCCGCTATTTTCGTTGACGACGGGCCGCCGTACGACGGCCAGGCCCGTATACCAGGAGAAACGACGTGGCAGACTTTGGATACGGTGGCATTGGCTCAGGGCTGGACATCTCCAGCATCGTCAACCAGCTGGTCGCAGCGGACCGCAAGCCGGCCGACAATGCGCTGAACCTGCAGCAGTCCAAGACCAAGATGCAGCTGTCGTCGCTCGGCACGGTCACCTCGGCCTTCGACAAGCTGAAGACCGCCCTGACCGCATTGAAGGCCACCACCGCCTTCGACACCCGCACGGTAACCGCCTCCGGCAAAGCACAGCCAGGCAATACTGAGGATGTGCTGACGGCATCGGTGGCGCTGTACGACCTCGGTACCAGCAAGGCGGCCGCAGCCAACGGTACCCACAAGGTCGAGGTGAAGAACCTGGCGTCGGCGCACAAGCTGATTGCCGACACGTCGGTTCCCAAGACCGATACCTTCGGTGCCGGAACCTTGACGCTTACCGTCGGCGTGGGTGACAAGGCCAAGACGATGAACGTGCAGGTGGAGGAAGGCGACACGCTTACCACCGTCCGCAACAAGATCGACGCCGCCGGCCGCAAGGAAGGCGTGCAGGCCACGCTGATCAGCTCCGGCGACAACCAGTACCTGTCCATCGCCCAGGAAAAGACCGGCGCGGCCAGCGCGATCAAGCTGGAATACGCCGGCAGCGATCCCAAGCTGGGCGCGCTGGTCGGCAGCCTGAAGGAAAACAGCCCCGCCAAGGATGCGCTGCTGACCATTGACGGCGTGGAAGTGGTGAGTGCCAGCAACACCGTGACCGACGCGGTGCCAGGCCTGACCCTGAACCTGAAGGTGCCGGGCCTGAGCACGGTCGTCATCAGCACCGACACCACGGCCGCAACCAAGGTGATGCAGGAGTTCGTCACCGCCTACAACGCGGCCGTCGCGGCGATCAACACCGAAACCAAGTACGACCCGAAGACCAAGGAAGCCGCCGCGCTGACCGGCGATGCGCAGATGCGGGGTGCGATCGCCCAGCTGCGTTCGACGATGTCCGGTGTGCTCAAGGACCTGGCAGGCGACCAGCTGGATGCCAAGGCACTGGGCCTGCAGACCCGCGGCTATCCCAATGCCGATGGCACCCTGGTGCTGGACAGCACCAAGTTCGCCGCAGCCCTCGCCGCGCAGCCGGAGAAGATCCGCCAGGCGGTCACCGGCGATACCGGCGGTGCCGGCCGGCTGTATTCACTGGTGGACGGCTACGTCAGCACCACGGTTGGCAAGGAAGGCGCCTTCGTCGCCCGCACCAAGGGGCTGAACACCACGCTGGACAACATCGACAAGCGCCGCAAGGACCTGGACGCGCGCATGGTCGGTGTCGAGGCCCGTTACAAGAAGCAGTTCGTGGCATTGGACAGCCTGATGGGCAAGCTGCAGCAGAGCAACACCGCCCTGCAGCAGCAGCTGGCCCAGTTGAACCGCTGAGGAAACACGCACGGCGCTCAAGTTTGGCGCCGTACGCACCGATAACGGACGCAACAGCAATCATCGCAGTGCCGGCGTCAACGGTCCCTTCGACCGCACCCCGGCACCCCGCGCAAGGGAGAATCACGAATGTACGGTTCCAGCCGTCAGTACGCCGAGCAATACCGCCAGGTGGGTGTGACCAGTGCGGTCGCCGATGCCGATCCGCACAAACTGGTGGCGCTGCTGCTGTCTGGAGCGCTGGAGCGCGTGCGCCGTGCACAGGCCACCCTCGACCAGGGCGACCAGGCCGGCAAGGGCAAGGCGATCGGCGAAGCATGCGCGATCGTCGCCCACCTCAACGGCTCGCTGGACCATGAAGCCGGCGGCGAAATCGCCGGCAACCTGTCGGCGCTGTACGACTACCTGCTGCAGCGCCTGACCGAAGCCAACCTGCACAACGACCGCGCCGCGCTGGACGAATCGCTGCAGCTGCTGGGCGAGATCGACGGTGCCTGGAATGCCATTCCGCACGAACAGCGCCGTCCCGCGGCGATGGCGCCATGAGCCTGCTTGAACTCAACGCGCAGCTGGATGCCTTCGAGAAGGCCCTCGACGAAGAGGCCTTCGAACAGGCCGACAGCCTGCTCGATGGCCATGACAGCACCCTGCACGCACTGCTGAGCCAGCCGCTGGGCAGCGCCGACCACGCGCCGCTGTCGGCCCTGCTGGAGCGCCAGCAGAGCCTGCTCGGCCTGCTGCGCCAGCGTCGCGACGCAGTCTCCGTGCAGATGCAGGACGGCCGCCGCTCCCTTCGCGCCGCGCATGCCTACCTGCAGGCAGAATCGCTGGCATGACCGTGCTGCCGACCACGTCCCTGCACCACCCGGCTGAAAGCGAGCTGTTCGACGAAACGCTCAGCTGTGAACTGGCCCTGCCCGCCGAGTTCCAGGCCGGCAGTGCAGTGGGCCGGACCAGCAGTGCCGAAGGCCTGCTGCGCAGCTTGGCACTGGTCGAAGACAGCCGCATCGACGAACACGAGGAACGCAGCGAAGCCAGCTTGCAGCTGCAGCGCCTGGAAGCCAAGGTGGACCTGACCATGGTCCTGCTCGGCCGCCTGATCCGCCAGCAGGGCCAGGAACCAACGCTTCGCCCGGTGCGCTGGTCGCGCCGTGGCATCCGCCTGCAGCTGGGCCCACGCAGCGGCAGCACGCCCGGCCAGGCCGGCGTTGTCCGCCTGCAACCCAGCGACTGGCTGCCCGACCATATCGACCTGCCGGTGGAAGTCATCGCCGAAGCGGCCGATGGCGGTGGTGGTCACTATCTGTGGCTGCGCTTCCATCGCCTCGGCGATGGCCTGGAAATGGCGATGGAACGGCATCTGTTCCGGCTGCACCGCCGGCAGGTGGCCGAGGCCCGCCGCGCACGCTGAAATCTGCCACCATGCAGGCGGACGGACAGCCCTTGGCGTGCCCGTTCAGCTAAGTTAAGGTGGACCCCCCTCCCCAACCTCCAGCGTGCCTGTGCGAGTTCTCATCGTCGACGATCACACCCTGGTTCGCGCCGGCCTGGCGCGGCTGCTGCAGGGGTTTGCCGACGTGCAGCTCGTCGCCGAGGCCAGCAATGCCGAACAGGCACTGCAGATGGCCCTGCAGCACGCACCGGACGTGGTGTTGATGGACCTGTCGCTGCCCGGCCGCACCGGCCTGGAAGCGCTGAGCGACATCCGCCTGCGCGCACCCGGTACGCGCATCGTGATGATGACCATGCACGACGACGCCGCCCACGTGCGCGACGCTCTGGATCGGGGTGCCGTCGGTTTCGTGGTCAAGGATGCCGCACCGCAGGAGCTGGAACTGGCGCTGCGTGCCGCGCATGCCGGCCAGGTATTCCTGAGCCCGCAGATCTCGGCCAAGATGCTGGCGCCGATGCTCGGTCGCGAAAAACCGACCGGCATTGCCGCACTGTCGCCGCGCCAGCGCGAGATCCTTCGCCGCATCGGCAAGGGCGAGAGCAACAAGGAAATCGCCGCCGATCTTGGCATCAGCGTCAAGACGGTGGAGACCCATCGCGCACGCATGATGGAATCGCTGGGTTGCCGTCGCGCCAATGATCTGCTGCTGCTGGCCGCGCGCCACCAGCACGAACTGGAATGACGTCCCCGCGTCGGCGCTAACGCCGCAGCGCCACTGGCAGGGCTGGCGCCGAAATACCGTCACCCACACGCATCCCGACGGGATTCCGTACAGCACGCACGACCTGCCGCCGTGGCCGCTGACCATGAATCAATGACTTGGCGCGCATGATCGTCAAAATCCCGCGCTTGTGTAGGGGCTTTCCCTACACGGTGTCGGGAACACCACCAACACCTTCAGGAACCCCCCGATTCCGCCCTTGCCGGATCAAAAGCAAGATGTGTTCCACAAGGCGTCGGGGAGCGGCGCCGGGGAACCACGATGAAGGCTTCACTCTCGACCCAGCTGGGCCAACAACTTCACCTCACCCCGCAGTTGCTGCAGTCGATCCGGCTGCTGCAGCTCGACGGCCTGCACCTGGAACAGGAAATCCAGCGCCTGCTGGACTCCAATCCGCTGCTGGAAATCGAAGACGCCGAAGCGCCCGCCGCCGAAGCTACCGATCCGGCCACCACCACGCTGGATACGGCCGCGTTCGACGAACTGCCCGAATCCTCGATGTGGGAGGTGTCCGGCGCCAACTGGCAGGACGGCGACGACGACCGCATGGCGCGCATCGCCGCTGGCGAGTCGAGCGACCCGCAGCTGCGCGTGCTGCAGCGCCTGGCGCTGGACCTGGACGAGCACGAACTGGCCGTGGCCGCCTTCTGGCTGGAACACTGCGACGATGCCGGCTACCTGCAGGCACCGCTGGCGCAGCTGCAGCTGCTGGCCAGCGCGCAGTTCGACATCGATGCCGACGGCGTTGAAGCTGTCCGCCAGCACCTGCTGCAGGGCGAGCCGGCCGGCATGGCCGCGCAGGACCTGCGCGAATCGCTGCTGGCCCAGCTGTGCAGCCTGCACGGCGTGGTGCCGGCCCGGCATCTGGCTGCGCGCATCCTGCAGGGCGCGCTCGATGCCTTGGCCGCGCACGACTACCCCGCCCTCGCCCGCCAGCACGATGCCGAGATCGAGGACGTGCGCGAAGCCGTCCGCCTGATCCTGTCGCTGCAGCCGCGCCCGGGCGACAGCCTGCTGCCCGAGCGCAATGCAGTGGTGGTGCCGGACGTGGTCGCCTGGCACGCCGACGAACAATGGAAGGTGGCGCTGAACCCGGCCACCAGCCGCCGGGTGTCGATCAACAGCCAGTACGAACAGGCTCTGGCTGACAGCGGTGAGGCTGCGCCGGCCCTGCGCGAGATGCTGCAGGAGGCACGCTGGTTCAGCCGCGGCCTGTCGATGCGTTACGACACCCTGCTGCGCACCGCGCGGGTGATCGTCGAGCGCCAGGCAGCCTTCCTGGTGCGTGGCGAGGAAGCCATGGCACCGCTGACCCTGAAGGAAGTGGCCGAAGAAATCGGCATGCACGAATCCACCGTTTCGCGCATCACCACCGGCAAGTACCTGCAGACCCCGCGCGGCACCTTCGAACTCAAGCACTTCTTCGCCGTGCGCCTGGAAGGGGCCAGCGTGTCCGGCCAAGCGGTCAAGGCCATGGTCCGCCGCCTGATCGACGCCGAACCGGCCGGACGCCCGCTGGCGGACGAGGCCATCGCTGGCCTGCTGTCCCGCCAAGGGGTGAACATTGCCCGTCGAACCGTCGCAAAATACCGCGAACAACTGGATATCGCCCCGGCCCGCGAACGGCGCCGGGTCAACGCCAGGCAACCGCAGCTGGCCCGGGTGGGCTGAAAAGGATGTTGGACATGAACAAGCTCACAGTTCTGCTGGTCGATGACCACGAGGGCTTCATCAACGCGGCCATGCGCCACTTCCGCAAGATCGACTGGCTGCAGATCGTCGGCAGCGCCGGCAACGGCCTGGAAGCGATCGAACGCTCGGAAAGCCTGCGCCCGCAGGTGGTGCTGATGGACCTGGCGATGCCGGAAATGGGCGGCCTGCAGGCCACCCGCCTGATCAAGTCGCAGGATGATGCCCCGTACATCGTGATCGCCAGCCACTTCGATGACGTCGAGCATCGCGAGCACGCACTGCGCGCCGGCGCCGACAACTTCGTCAGCAAGCTGTCCTACATCCAGGAAGTCATGCCGATCCTGGAAGGCCTCAGGGAGGAACGGTCGTGAGCGAATCGCGCATCCTGGTACTGGACAACGACGCGGTGCGTGCCGAGCGCACCGTGGCCCTGCTGGAATTCATGGACTTCAACCCGCGCTGGGTTTCCGACGCGGCCGATTTCGACCTGACGCGCCAGCGCCAGAACGACTGGATGGCGGTGATCGTCGGCAGCCTGGACGACAGTGCCGCCAGCACCGCACTGTACGCCTGGCTGGGGGGCAGCAGCCTGCCGCCGCCGGTGCTGCTGGCCGACGGTGACGCGACTGCGTTCGCGCAGCGGCATGGCCTGCACGAAGCCAACATCTGGCCGCTGGAAGCACCGCTGCGTCACGCACAGATGGAAGCCCTGCTGCGCCGCGCCAGCCTCAAGCGCCTGGATGCCGAACACCAGGCCGGTGCCGTGCAGGACCAGGGCCCGACCGGCAACGGTCCGGCGGTCAGCGCACTGCGCACGATGATCGAGCAGGTCGCCGCGTTCGACACCACCGTGCTGGTGCTGGGCGAATCGGGCACCGGCAAGGAAGTGGTCTCGCGCAGCATCCACCAGCGCTCGCCGCGCCGCGATGGCCCGTTCGTGGCGATCAACTGCGGCGCGATTCCGGCCGAACTGCTGGAAAGCGAGCTGTTCGGCCACGAAAAGGGCGCCTTCACCGGCGCGCTGACCGCGCGCAAAGGCCGTTTCGAAATGGCCGAGGGCGGCACCCTGCTGCTCGATGAGATCGGCGACATGAGCCTGCCGATGCAGGTCAAGCTGCTGCGCGTGCTGCAGGAGCGCAGCTTCGAGCGCGTCGGCGGCAACCAGACCATCCGCTGCAACGTGCGGGTGATCGCCGCAACCCATCGCGACCTGGAAAGCCGCATTGCCGATGGCAAGTTCCGCGAGGACCTGTTCTATCGCCTCAACGTGTTCCCGATCGATGTGCCGGCCCTGCGCGAGCGTCGCGAAGACCTGCCGGCGCTGGTGGAAACCATCGCCACCCAGCTGGCCCGCACCGGCCGCGGCGAAGTGCGCTTCACCCCGGAAGCGCTGCAGGCGCTGGCCGGCTACGAGTGGCCGGGCAACGTGCGCGAACTGACCAACCTGGTCGAGCGCCTGGCCGTGCTGCACCCGGGTGGCTCGGTGCGCGTGCAGGACCTGCCGGCACGCTACCGCGGCGACGCCGCGCTGGCCGTACCCGCTGTGATCGCGGCCGCTCCGGTGGTCGCCAGCGAAGAACGCCTGGACCTGCGCAGCTTCTCGTTCCACACCCCGGGCAGCGGCAACCAGCCGTCGCTCGAGCATGGCATCGCCGTCAACCGCGCCGCAGCGCCGGCCGCGTTGCCGGACGACGGCCTGGACCTGCGCAACCACATGGCCAACATCGAACTGGGCCTGATCAACGAAGCACTGGAACGCACCCAGGGCGTGGTTGCCCACGCCGCCCAGCTGCTCGGCCTGCGCCGCACCACCCTGGTGGAAAAGCTGCGCAAGTACGGCATCGAACGCGAAGCGGCCGAACTGGCCAGCTGACACGCGTTACCAGCATGAAGGGGGCACGAACGCCTGGGCTTGCCCGGGCGTTGGTGTTTGTGGGGGTCCGCCTGATGCGCGGGCGGGCCCGACGGGTCCATGGCAGCGGCCGGATTGCTCAGTAGATCCACGCCATGCGTGGATGACGGGCGACGGTACCGAGAATATTTCGCTGCATTTGCACGTTTTCCTACAGACAACGCAACCRCACCGCGGAGCATGGCAAGGACGTCCCAACGAGGTTCCGCCATGCATCGCCTGACTCTGCTTGCCGCCCTGCTCTGCCCGGCCTTGGCCGCAGCATCCAACTGCACGCTGCCCACCACACTCGACCAGCGTCAGTTCACCAACCTCAGCGATCCGCTGTACCAGCCAGATAATCCGAATGCCGGACGCATGGTGCAGGTCAGCTTCGGCAGCAATCAGTACGTGCTGCACATCCTCGGCACCGACCTCCGCATCGGCGGCAGCTACCGTTACCAGCAACTGGCTCCGCACATTGCGGAAATCCAGATGACAGAAGCCCACCCCGCCGGCCCCGCCCGCTACACCCTGCTGCTGACCTGCCTGACCGACCACCAGGGCCGCTTCATCTACACCCAGCACGACGGCCCCATCGCCCCACGCCAGCGCCAGAATTCCGGCCGCTGGACCCTGCAGCCATAGGCCAAAAAACCGACGCCGGTGAAATGACGCGTCACGCATCCCAAGCGCCATCCACCCATGCCGCGGATCAAGCGTGTCGACCAAGGTCGACACCCACCAAGAGCAGCGTGCCGACCAACGGTCAGCACCCACCAACAGCAGCGTGTCGACCAAGGTCGACACCCACCAACAGCAGCGGGAACCTGTCGAAGGCGGGATGGGTCCGGTTGCGGGGGTGTCCGCGGCATGGATGCCGCGGCCAAGCCCCCATTGACGGGTTCACGGCGTCCCCCGCAACCGGACCCACCCCGCCATCCCTCAGGAGACCCGCTTTGGCTGTCGCTGTTGAGGTTGCCGGCCAGCGGCCGGCACTACCGCGGGGCGCGGGGTGCAACCCCGCAAAGCACCACCCCCTCACTTCACTGAACCGATCAGCCATTTCGGCACGGCACTTGCACTAGCTCCAGCAGACACCCCCATCCCTGTTTCTGGAACCGTTGCAGATGTCCCACTCCGTCACTTCGATCCTTTCCCAGATCCGCTCCTACCAGACCCAGGTGGGACAGCCCGCGCTCAACCCGCTGGCCGAAGCGCCGCGTAGCAATGCCCTGCCGGGCACGGTGCTGGATGCGCCGCAGGTCCAGCCTGCCAGCTTCACTGAAACCCTGCGCGGCGCCATCGCCGGCGTCAACGATGCGCAACAGAAATCCGGCGCGCTGGCCAAGGCCTTCGAACTGGGTGAACCCGGTGCCGACCTGGCCAAGGTGATGGTCGCCTCGCAGCAGTCCCAGATCGCCTTCCGCGCCACCGTGGAAGTCCGCAACCGTCTCGTCCAGGCCTACCAGGACGTGATGAACATGCCRCTGTAAGGATAGAACCGCATGGCCCTGTCGCTCTCCAAGGAATCCCTGAACGCCGAAAAGGCGGGCCAGTGGTTCGATCGGCTGCAAAGCCTGCAGATCACCCGTCGGCTCGGACTGATGGCGATGATCGCCGTGGCCGTCGCGGCCGGGCTGTTCGTGTTCTTCTGGTCGCAGAAGCCGGGCATGGTGCCGCTGTACACCGGCCTGGACCAGAAGGCCACCGCTGAAGCGACCGATCTGCTGCGTGCCGCACAGATTCCGTTCCAGCTGGACCCGGCCACCGGTGGCATCACCGTGCCGGAGAAGAACCTGCATGATGCCCGCCTGAAACTGGCGGGCTCGGGCCTGACCGACAGCGGCAAGCTCGGCTTCGAGCTGATGGAGCGCGACCCCGGTTTTGGTGTCAGCCAGTTCGTGGAAAGTGCGCGCTACCAGCACGCGCTGGAAACCGAGCTGTCGCGCACCATCAACACGCTGCGCCCGGTGCGCGATTCGCGCGTGCACCTGGCCATTCCCAAGCCCAGTGCGTTCACCCGCCAGCGTGATGTGGCCAGTGCCTCGGTTACCCTTGAACTGCGTGGCGRCCAGCAGCTGGAACGCAGCCAGGTTGATGCGATCGTGCACATGGTTGCTGCAGCCATTCCCGATCTGGCGCCGGAACGGGTGACCGTGGTCGACCAGAGCGGTCGCATGCTCAGCGTCAGCGACCCCAACAGCGAAGCGGCCGTCAACGCCGCCCAGTTCGAACAGGTGCGCCGCCAGGAAACCTCGTTCAACCAGCGTATCCGCGAGCTGCTGGAACCGATGACCGGCCCCGGCCGGGTCAACCCCGAAGTCAGTGTCGACATGGACTTCTCGGTGACCGAGGAAGCGCGCGAGCTGTACAACGGCGAGCCGCAGAAGCTGCGCAGCGAGCAGATGAGCGAGAACACCAGCAGCACGCCGGGCCCGCAGGGCGTACCGGGTGCCACCAGCAACAGCCCGCCGGGCCAGGCCGCCGCACCGGCCACCGCGCAGGCACCGACCGAAAGCAGCAAGAACGCGACCCGCAACTACGAGCTGGACCGTACCCTGCAGCACACCCGCCAGCCGGCCGGCCGCATCAAGCGCGTGTCGGTGGCGGTGCTGGTGGACAACGTGCCGCGCGCCGGCGCCAACGGCAAGGTTGCACCGCAGCCGCTGTCGGCGGCCGAACTGACCCGGGTCGAGGCACTGGTCAAGCAGGCCGTCGGTTTCAGTGCCGAGCGTGGCGACACCGTGTCGGTGATGAATGCCCCGTTCGTGCGTGACACCACGCCGGTGGAAGGCCCGGCCTGGTGGGAACTGCCGTGGGTGCACGATGCCGGCCGCATGCTGCTGGGTGCGCTGGTGGTGATGGCGTTGCTGTTCGGCGTGCTGCGCCCGGCACTGCGCGGCATCACCGGGCAGAACCGCAAGAACGAAGAACTGGCGCTGGAACCGCACACCGCGGACGTGCAGCTGGTCGATGACGATGGCACCCCGCTGCCGGCGCTGGGCGCCGACCGGGTCAGCCTGGGCGGGCCGGAAGCGCTGGCCCTGCCGGTGGATTCTTATGAGGAACGATTGCGGATGGCCCGTGAAGCCGTGAAGACCGACTCCAAGCGCGTGGCCCAGGTGGTCAAGGGCTGGGTGGCCAATGACTGAGGTCGCGCCCCTGACCGGCGTGCAGCGCGCCGCCGTCCTGCTGCTGTCGCTGGGTGAACTGGACGCGGCCGAAGTGCTGCGCCACATGGAGCCGAAGGAGGTGCAGAAGATCGGCATCGCCATGGCCACCATGTCCGACATCACCCGCGAACAGGTGGAACGGGTGATGGACCAGTTCAGCCAGGAACTGGGCTCGAAGACATCGCTGGGCGTGGGCTCGGACGACTACATCCGCAACATGCTGGTGCAGGCGCTGGGCAGCGAGAAGGCCGGCAACCTGATCGACCGCATCCTGCTGGGCCGCAACACCACCGGCCTGGACGCACTGAAGTGGATGGACCCTCGTGCGGTGGCCGACCTGGTGCGCAACGAGCATCCGCAGATCATCGCCATCGTGATGGCGCACCTGGAAACCGACCAGGCTGCCGACGCGCTGAAGCTGCTGCCCGAGCGCACCCGCGTGGACGTGCTGCTGCGCATCGCCACCCTCGACGGCATTCCGCCCAATGCGCTGAACGAACTCAACGAGATCATGGAACGCCAGTTCGCCGGCAACCAGAACCTGAAGTCGTCCAACATCGGCGGCGTGCAGTGCGCGGCCAACATCCTCAACTTCATGGACAGCGGCCAGGACCAGGCGATCCTGGGCGAGATCGCGCGCATCGACGCCCCGCTGAGTGGCCGCATCCAGGACCTGATGTTCGTGTTCGACGACCTGGTGGACCTGGACGACCGCGAGATGCAGCTGGTGCTGCGCGAAGTGAGCGGCGAGCGACTGGGCCTGGCCCTGCGCGGCGCCGACATCAAGGTGCGCGACAAGATCACCCGCAACATGTCCCAGCGTGCAGCCGAGATCCTGCTGGAAGACATGGAAGCGCGCGGCCCGGTCCGCCTGTCCGACGTGGAAGTGGCGCAGCGCGAGATCCTCGCCATCGTCAAGCGCATGGCCGATGAGGGTACTGTCACCATCGGCGGCAGCGCGGAGGCGATGCTGTGAGCAACGTCGTGCGCTGGCTTGCCCCGGACCTGCTGGCCCAGCCCGAACCGGTGCTGGACCACGACGAGGCCTTCGAACTCACCGAGCCGGACCCGGAGCATGAGCCCGAGCCGCCGTTGCAGCTGCCGACCCTGGAGGAGATCCAGGCGATCCAGGACAGCGCCGAGAAGGAAGGTTTCGACCAGGGCCATGCCGATGGCTTCAGCCAGGGCCAGGCCGAAGTGCGCCGCTTGGTCGCGCAGATCGAGGGCATCCTCGACAACTTCGGCCGGCCGCTGGCACGCCTGGAAAATGAAGTGGTCGGGGCCCTCGGCGAACTGGCAGTACGCATCGCCGGTGCGCTGGTAGGCCGTGCCTACGAGGCCGATCCGGCGCTGCTGGGGCAGCTGGTCGGCGAGGCGATTGACGCCGTCGGCGGCAGCAACCGCGAGGTGGAAGTACGCCTGCACCCCGATGACATCAACGCCCTCGCCCCGTTGCTGACCCTGTCGCCGCAGCAGCGCCTGGTGCCTGATACCAGCCTGAGCCGTGGCGACCTGCGCGTGCATGCCGAAGCGGTACGCATCGACGGCACCCTGGAAGCCCGCCTGCGCGGCGCGCTGGACGCCGTGATCCGCCAGACCGGAGCCATCGCATGAATACCAATACCGCTTCGCAGCCGTCGCCGCCGGCCGACTGGGCCGTGGCCCGCAACCTGCGCCTGGCCAACCGCCTCGACGGCCTGAAAGTCGACACCGCGCACGGTCGCGGGCTGATCCGCGAAGGCGTGCTGCGGCGGGCGGTCGGCCTGACCCTGGAAGCGGTCGGCTGCGAAGCGCCGCTCGGCGCCAGCTGCAAGGTGGAAGTGGTTGACGGCGGCTGGGTCGATGCCGAAGTGGTCGGCTTCGCCGGCGAACGCACCTACCTGATGCCCAGTGCCGAACTGCACGGGCTGCTGCCGAATGCGCGGGTGGTGCCCTCGGCACGTCGTGGCGGCGTGGAAGTGGGCGAAGGCCTGCTCGGCCGTGTCATCGACAGCGATGGCGTACCGCTGGATGGCAAGGGCCCGATCCGCGCTGAAGGCCACGTCGGCATGGCCGGCGTTTCGATCAATCCGCTGGCGCGCGAACCCATCACCCAGCCGCTGGACGTGGGCGTGCGCGCGATCAACGCGCTGCTGCCGATCGGCCGCGGCCAGCGTGTGGGCCTGTTCGCCGGCTCCGGCGTCGGCAAATCGACGTTGCTGGGCATGATGACCCGCTACACCGCCGCCGACGTGATCGTGGTCGGCCTGATCGGTGAGCGTGGCCGCGAAGTGCGCGATTTCGTTGAAAGCACGCTGGGCGAGGAAGGCCTGCGCCGCGCGGTGGTAGTGGCCAGCCCGGCCGACCGGCCGCCGCTGGCCCGCCTGCATGGCGCCTACCGTGCCACGGCCATCGCCGAATGGTTCCGCGACCAGGGCCTGAACGTCCTGCTGCTGATGGATTCGCTGACCCGCTTCGCGCAGGCGCAGCGCGAGATCGGCCTGTCGGTGGGCGAGCCGCCCACCACGCGCGGCTATCCGCCCTCGGTGTTTGCCAAGCTGCCGGCACTGGTGGAACGTGCAGGCAACGGCGCCAAGGGGCGCGGTTCGATCACCGCCTTCTACACSGTGCTSWCCGARGGCGACGAYCMGCAGGAYCCGATCGCCGATKCRGCGCGCGCSATYCTKGACGGCCACATCCTGCTCTCGCGCCGGGTGGCCGACAGCGGCCTGTACCCGGCCATCGATGTGGAATCGTCGGTCAGCCGCGTGGTCACGGAAATCGCCGACGAACCGTGGCGCCTGCGCATCCGCAAGCTGAAACGGCTGGTCTCGGCCTACTCGGCCAACCGCGACCTGATCGCCATCGGCGCCTATCAGCGCGGCAACGACGCGGCGACCGATGAAGCCCTTGAGCGCTGGCCGGAAATCATGGAATTCCTCGGCCAGGATGTGGCCAAGGCCGCAGATCTACCGCACAGCCAGGCGGCGTTGCAGCGCCTGGTGGAACAAGAGAACGAGAGGCTGACATGATCCAGTCCAAGCGCATCGACCCCCTGCTGAAGCGGGCCCAGGAACACGAGGACGCGGTCGCCCGCGACCTGGCGGAACGCCAGAACGTGCTCGACACCCATCTGTCGCGCCTGGACGAACTGCGGCGCTACGCCGAGGAGTACGCCAACGCGCAGATGGCCGCGACCAGCCCGGCGCAGCTGTTGAACCGGCGCGCATTCCTGGACCGGCTGGACAGCGCGGTGGAACAGCAGCAGCAGACCGTCAACGGCAACCTCGAAAAAGTGGAGGCCGAACGCGCGCGCCTGATCCTGGCCAGCCGTGACAAGGCCGTGCTGGAGCAGCTGGCCGCCAGCTACCGCGCGCAGGAAAAAGTGGTGACCGACCGCCGCGACCAGCGCGAGATGGATGACATCGGCGCACGCCGCGCGCGCCTGGCACAGACCGAAGACCAGGACGATGGCGAGCAGGGAGGCCGGTCGTGATGCCCTCCCCGTTGAGCAGCAACGCCAGCGCATCGACGCCCGGCGGCAGTGGCAATGCCGGCAGCGCACGCGCCTCGCGCAGCGATTCCGGCAAGGATTTCGGCCAGATGCTGCAGGGCGGCAGCGCCTCGACCGGCACGCCCGGTACCGCCACAAACGCCAGCAATCCGGCAACACCGGCCAACGCTGCAACACCACCCGACGGCAACCCGGGCAAGGCGACACCGCGGCCGACCGACGGCGAAGCAGCCGCCACGGACGCCAGCACATCGACACCTGCTGTACCGGCAACGTCGGCAGCCAGCGACGACAAGGGCACCCCGGCCAACGCGGACGACGCGCCCTGGCCGCCACTCGGATTGGYCGGCCTGATGCTGGCCGTGCCCACCGGCGTCGATCCGGCGCCTATGCTGCCGCCGCCAGCGGCCAGCGATGCCGAAGGCGGCGCGCTGCCCTCCGCTGCACTGGCACCCGCGGCCGCCGCAGTGGCGACCAACGCGAGCCAGGGCGCGGCAGCGCCGGCCGCCAGCGCTCCGGCATCCGCTGCCGGCGATGATGAGGCCAGTGGCCTGCCGTTGCCGGAGCTGGTGATGAGTGGCAAGGCATTGGATCGTGCCGACGACGGTGACAGCCTGCAGATCGGCGACCGCGCACCTCCGGCACCGCTGCAGTCCCCCCTGCCCGCCGCCCTGCAGGACCTGAAGGCCGCACTGGCCAGCAATGCCGTCTTCAATGGCGAACCGACTCCGAAGCCGGTGCTGGGCGATGATGGTTTCGACCAGGCCATCGGCGCGCGCATCGGCTGGCTGGCCGACCAGAAGATCGGCCATGCCCACATCCGCCTCAATCCGGAAGACCTGGGGCCGGTGGACGTGCGCCTGCAGATGAACGGTGACAAGGTCCATGCCAGCTTCAGCAGCCCGCATGTGGATGTACGCCAGGCGCTGGAAAGCAGCCTGCCGCGCCTGCGTGAACTGCTCGGCGAGCAGGGCTTCCAGCTGGCCCATGCCGATGTCGGCCAGCAGCACAGTGGCGACGGCACTCCGGGCAGCCCGGCGGGCGGCGGCGGTCGTGGCGGTGACGGAGAACCGTCACTGGGCGACACCACGGTGTCGGCGTCGCAGCTGATCCGCCAGCGCGGGTTGTTGGACGCGTACGCCTGACAGGCGTGCCAACCAAGGTTGGCACCCACCAGAGCGGGACGGTTGGCACCTGGCAGTACACGGGTAGCGCGGGCCATGCCCGGCGGATTCCCGACATTCCGCCGGGCWTGGCCCGGCGCTGCCGATATGAACACCCGACGGAATTCCGTCACCGCCCTCCCCGGCAGCTCCGGCACACCCCTTGCATATCCCGGTGAAGCAACCCTCAGGAGCTTCACCCCGTGGCCGCAGCCGCTGACAAAACCAAGAAGACCGCCGACAAGGACAAGACCGCCAAGCCGCGCAGTCCGATCCTGATCACCGCCATGGTCCCGACAAGGACAAGACCGCCAAGCCGCGCAGTCCGATCCTGATCACCGCCATGGTC
>NZ_JBFTOJ010000092.1:0-15963 GCF_056397905.1 Stenotrophomonas sp. 05L414_2 | reverse complement strand
GCGCATACTTTCAAAGATCGGGGGAAGTGGCCTCAGCGCCATTCCCGTGTGCTGCGAAGTTTCCTTCGTAGCGAGCCGCCCATTATAGCCGGCTTTTCCGCTTCGTCAACACCTTTTTTCAAGGCCGTCTCACCGAAGTGGACGTTGTTGCCGATGCTGCTTCGTCGTTGGACCCGAAGGCCTTTCGTCGTTGCGAGCCGCCTATTATGCCGGACTTTTCGAGTCCGTCAACACCTTCGTTCGATGATCTCGTCCGGCGGTGGTGGCGTTGCTGTTCGCGTTGCTGGCTTCCGAAGAAGTCGCCGCGCTGCAGCAAGGGAGCGAATTCTAGAGATCCTGCAGAATTCGTCAACACATTTTTTTCAGGAGCATGACAACGCATCGGCTGCTGCATGCACAACGGGCGTGCAACGATCACGGCGGCGTTGCCCGCGCGTTGCGCGGTCAACGCCGCAGGCGCTATCTATAGTGGGATGCATACAGGAAGGAGGACGATGGACACGACGGTACGACAGGGATGGTGGCGCGATCTTTCGATGCCGGCGATCGTCGCCGGCTTTATCACCGTGCTAGTCGGCTTCGCCAGCTCGGCGGTGATCGTGTTCCAGGCCGCGCAGGCCGTGGGTGCCGACCAGGCCCACATCGCCTCGTGGATGTGGGCGCTGGGGCTGGGCATGGGCGTGACCTGCATCGGCCTGTCACTGCGCTACCGGGTGCCGGTGGTCACCGCATGGTCGACGCCTGGGGCGGCGATGCTGGTCGTCGGTGCGGGTGGCGCCTCTCTGTCCGAGGCCACCGGTGCGTTCCTGCTTGCGGCAGTGCTGGGCATGCTCGCCGGCTTCTCGGGAGTGTTCGCCCGGCTGATGAAACGCGTGCCCATGGCCCTGGCCGCCGGCATGCTGGCCGGTGTACTGCTGCGCTTCGGGCTGGACGTGTTCGTGGCGATGAACATCCAGCGCGTGCTGGCATTGGCCATGTTCGCTACGTGGCTGCTGGGCCGCCGCCTGTTCCCCCGCTATGCGGTTATCGCCACCCTGCTGGTCGGCATCGGTATCGCTGCCAGCCAGGGTCTGCTGCATGCACAGCAGGTGCACCTGCAACTGGCGGTACCGCAATGGGTCACTCCCTCGCTATCGTGGACGGCGATGGTCGGCATCGCCCTGCCCCTGTTCGTGGTCACCATGGCGTCGCAGAACATTCCCGGTGTGGCGGTGATGCGCGCCTCCGGCTACGACGCGCCGGTGTCACCGGTGATCGGCTGGATCGGCGTGGTCAACACGCTGCTGGCGCCCTTCGGTGCCTACGCATTGAACCTGGCCGCCATCACCGCGGCGATCTGCATGGGCCGTGATGCCCACGAAGACCCGGCACGGCGCTACACGGCGGCGATGGCGGCCGGCGCCTTCTATATCGTCATCGGCCTGTTCGGGGCCACCGTAGCGGCCCTGTTCGCTGCCTTTCCCAAGGAACTGGTGGCCTGTGTGGCCGGCATCGCCCTGTTCGGCACCATCGGCAACAGCCTGGCCAGTGCATTGGCAGTGGAGCGCGACCGCGAGGCCGCGCTGGTCACTTTCCTGGTGACCGCCTCGGGCATGACGCTGGCCGGTGTCGGTTCTGCGTTCTGGGGCCTGGTCGCCGGAACGCTCTGCCTGTGGGTGCTGCGGCCGCGTTCGCCGGCTCAGTGATAGGTCTGCAGGAGGCCCTGGGTGATGTAACGCAGCGCGTAGATCAGGCCCAGGCAGACCACCACGGCCGAGGCGCGGGTGCCACCACGGCGAAGCAGCTCGGCGCGGATGCGGTTCGGCTGGCCGGCGTGGGTCGCCTGCACCCTCGCCAGCAGACGGCTGCAATGGCGCAGGTACAGGGCGTTGGCGAAGATGGCCAGGGCGATACGCGGGAGCAGCATGCCAAAGGCGATCTGCGGTATGCCCGCGTCGGCCAGCAGCATCAGGATCGGCAGCAGCGTGGTGACCAGGTAGAAGCCGATGGCGGCCAGGTACATCCGGCGATGCACCATCCACAGGATGCCGAACAGGAAGGCGGGCCAGTTCCAGCGGCGCGGAGGCTTCGGCAGCGCACTGTCCACATGCCAGAAACGACGGTAGGCGGCGGCATTGGGCCCGACCACCAGCGTCAGGTAGTCGGCATCTTCCAGTGCAGTGCCTACATCGGCGTCAGCGCCAGGCGCCAGATAGGGATTCTCGCTACCGGGCGAGGTCTGCGGATCGAGGGTGCTCATGCTGGCCATCCGTGCCAAGGGGGAAGCCCGCTATAGCGGCGCGCTGGACAGGATCTGAAGCAGAACATGACGCCCGCCCGGTGCCACGGTGACCACATCGGGCCCGGCGTTGGCCGCTTCCAGGCAGACATAGTCGCGCCAGCCGTCACCGACATCGGCCATCCTGGCGGCACCTTCGGCGCCAGGGTTCCATGCCACCAGCGAGCGGCTGCCTTCGGTACGGAGGTCGATGCGGCGCTTGAGCACCGGGTCGCGCAGCACATAGTGTCCGCCGGCCTGGGTGTAGATGCGGTCGCTGCGGCCCGGGTCACGCGGATCGCGCAGCGACCAGGGGCCCTGCTGGCGGCGCGGCTGGGCGTAGTTCTCGAACTTGTCGAGGTAGTCCAGGCCGTCGACGCCGTCGACATCGACCTTGCTGGCGTCACCGACACGGAAGTAGTTGTGCAGCGCCTGGGTGATGGTGGCCGGAGCCTTGCCGGTGTTCTCGGTGACCAGCTGCTGGCGCAGTTCACGGCCGACACGGACGGTCATGGTCAGGCGCAGGCCAAGGTTGTCCAACGCCGGCGGGGCCAGGGTCAGCTCGATGCTGCCATCGTCGAGCCGGCGCGCCTGCTGCAGTTCCCAGGGCAAG
This sequence comes from Stenotrophomonas sp. 05L414_2, assembly GCF_056397905.1. Classification (NCBI taxonomy): domain Bacteria; kingdom Pseudomonadati; phylum Pseudomonadota; class Gammaproteobacteria; order Lysobacterales; family Lysobacteraceae; genus Stenotrophomonas; species Stenotrophomonas sp. 05L414_2. Next base: position 13,093 of record NZ_JBFTOJ010000092.1, on the reverse strand, counting down.
GTGCGCACGAAACCGTGGGCGGGCACGTCGTCGCCCTGCCCCTGGCGGCCGAAGTAGGGCCAGCACACCGGGCTGCCGCCACGGATCGGCGTGGGCAGCGCAGCACGCTTGGGCGAGAGCCACATCACATCGGGCTGGCCCTTGGGCACGAACGAGAGGAGTTGGCCGCCGAACACGCTGATCGCGGCGGTGGCCTGGGGAGTTTCCACCAGCCAGGCGTCGAGTCCCTGGAACTGGCCGCTGCTGACACCCTTTATCTGTTGCACGCTGGATCGACTCCGGATGGCCGGCGATTGCGCGGCACTGTAGTTGGTGGGAAGGCTGAAGCGGGTGGGCTTGGCCGGAACCTTCGCCTGCGGTTCGCTCTGCAGCGCGCGCAGGATGCGCTGGCCGGCGCGACCATCGGCGTCGGCCCACCCGAGCCGGCGCTGCTCGACCTGGATGGCACGACGACTGGCGGTACCGATCATGCCATCGGCGGCACCGATGTCATGGCCGCGCGCCAGCAACAGGGTCTGCAGCTGGCGGCGCTCGTCGCGGCCAAGGCCAGGATCATCGGTAGGCCAAGCGGTGACCAGTCCATTGCCCCCGCGCAGGCGGTCGGCCAGGGTAGCGATGGCCAACGCATAGCTCTCGGCCGCGTTGTAACTGTAGATCGCGTCGTAATTGCGGAACACCAGCAGCGCCGGGCCTTTTGTCCCGGCCGGCAGCAACAGCGCGGCGCGGGCGTCAGCGGGCAGGCCAGCCGGCGCCAGCGCGCTGCCGTCCAGACCGGTCACGCCCAGTGCGCGCCAGTCGGCCAGTGACCGGCGCTGGGTGCGTCCCGCCTGGCTGGCGTTGAATCCGGCCGGGACACGGACTTCCATGCCCCACGGTTCGCCGGTTCGCCAGCCGGCACGCTTCAGATAGTTGGCGGTGGAAGCCAATGCATCGGGAATGCTGCCGACCAGATCGCGGCGGCCATCGCCGTCACCATCAACGGCAATGCGTGCGTAGGTGCTGGGCATGAACTGGGTGTGGCCGAAGGCACCGGCCCAGGAACCGGTCAGGCCCTGCGCCTGCAGGTCGCCCTGGTCGATGAGCTTGATCAGCGCCAGCAGTTCGCCGCGGAAGAAGGGCTGCCGGCGGCCGGCACAGGACAGCGTAGCCAGCGACTGCAGCAGTGGGCGTTTGCCGAACACGCGGCCGTAGTCGCTCTCCACACCCCATACGGCGACGATGGTGACTGGATCGACGCCGTACTGCGCCGATACGCGCTGAAGCAGCTCACGGTGCTGCTGCAGCATGGCGCGACCGTCGTCCACGCGCTGGTGATCGACCAGTGCGGCCAGGTAGTCCCAGATCGGCGTGGTGAACTCCGGCTGCGCATCGAGCAGCGGCAGCACGGTAGGGTCGGGCTGCAGTCCGGCGGTGATCGCATTGAAGCGGTCAGCGGCAATGCCCTGGCTGGCAGCCGTCGCCTGCAGGCCCGCCATGCAGCGGGCAAACGCGGGATCAGCGGTTGCCGCTGCGACCGGCGGCGCGGCCGCTGGCATGGCAAGCGCGGCGGCCAGGCCGAGCGTGGTCAGAATGGGCATGGCGTCCTCCGTGTTGCCGGTGCTGCAGCCATGGTAACGCGGAGGGGCGGCAAGGTTGGTCGAGATTGCCGGCCAGCGGCCAGTACTACCTGTGCCTAGGGTGAGGGGCGCAGGAGGCGCAGGCCATAGGCGGGATCGTCCGCGTTCCAGGATGCCGCCACCTCCAGCCCTGCCTGCTGCAGCAGGTGGCCGAAGCTGGCATCGGTGTACTTGTGGCTGTACTCCACGCGGATCGGTTCGCCAGCGCTGAAGTGGAAGGTGCGGCCGTCGAGATGCACGTCCTGCTCGCGTTGGCTCACCAGATCGGTTTCGATGCGCAGGCGCGCGGTGCTGTAACGGGCCTGGTGACGGAAGCCGTCGAGATCGAAATCGCTGCCGACCTCGCGGTTGAGACGCGCCAGCAGGTTCAGGGTGAAGGCGGCGGTGACACCGTCGGCGTCGTTGTAGGCGGCCTCGATCAGTGCAGGGTCCTTGTGCAGATCGATGCCGACCAGGGCCAGGCCGTGCTTGCCCATGGTCTGGCGCATTGCGCGCAGCAGCGCGATCGCATCCTCATCGGCGAAGTTGCCCAGCGTGGAGCCCGGGAAGAACAGCAGCCGGCGCGCGGCAGGCCGCTCTGGCGCGGGGACCTGCACAGGGCGGGTGAAGTCGGCACACACCGGCAGCATTTCCACGTCCGGCAGCGCCGGGGCCAGATGGTCGATGCTGGACAGCAACGCCGCGCGCGAGATCTCGATGGGTGTGTAGGCCACCGGGTCCTGCAGGGCAGCCAGCAGGCGCGCGGTCTTGCGGCCGCTGCCGCTGCCCAGTTCGACCACATGCACGCGCGGACCCACCGCCTGCGCGATCTCCGGCAACACCCGGTCCAGCAGGGCCAGTTCGGTGCGTGTGGGGTAGTACTCGCGGGTGTGGGTGATCTGCTCGAACAAGCGCGAGCCGCGCGCGTCGTAGAAGTACTTGGAAGGCAGCTGGCGAGAGGCGTGCGACAACCCCGCCACGGCGTCGGCAAGGATCTGCTGGCGGCCGGGGGTAAGGTCGGTCAGCGCCTGCAGCGCATCCTGGACGGTACTCATGAAAGATCCCTTGCCAGGCGCAGGCCTGAGAACTGCCAACGCGCCGGTGGCATGAAGAAGTTGCGGTAGCTGGCCCGTACATGGCCGCGCGGCGTGGCGCAGCTGCCACCGCGCAGGACCCACTGGCCACACATGAATTTGCCGTTGTATTCGCCGAGGTTGCCGGCGAAGGGACGGAAGCCGGGATAGGCGCCATAGGCGCTGCTGGTCCATTCCCACACGTCGCCGAACAACTGGCGCAGCCCGTCGCCCTGCCCTGCCATCGGGTGCAGATGGTCGTCGTCGGCGAAGTGGCCTTCGACAGGCTGCGAGGCGGCGGCCGCTTCCCATTCGAATTCGGTGGGCAGGCGGGCGCCGGCCCAGCGGGCGCAGGCATCGGCTTCGTAGTAGCTGAGATGACAGACCGGCGCATGCGGATCGAGCTCGCGCCAGCCACCCAGGGTGAACTCGCGCAGCAGGTCGTCATCCCAGTACAGCGGATGCTGCCACTGCTCGGCCTCGCGCAGCGCCCAGCCTTCGCTCAGCCACCAGCGCGGATCGCGGTAGCCGCCGGCGTCGATGAAGGCGCGGTACTCGGCGTTGCTGAGCGGGCGTTCGGCGATGGCATGCGCAGGAAGCAGCACGCGATGCACGGGCGATTCATTGTCATAGGCGAAGGCTGCGTGCTGCGGCCAGGCGGACGCACCGATGCTGACGATGCGCTCGCCCTGTTCGACCCAACCCTGCGTGCCGAGGGCGCTGACGGCGATGGGCAGGTCTTCGCGGTACGGCGGCTGCAGCGGATTGCACCAGAAGGCGTGCTTGATGTCGGTGAGCAGCAGTTCCTGGTGTTGCTGTTCGTGCTGCAACCCCAGCTGCAGGTGCTGCAGGGCGTCGCTGCCGAGATCGCCATCGCGCAGTCCTGCCAGCACCTGCTCATCCACATGCTGGCGGTAGGCGTGGACCTGCTGCAGCGAGGGCCGCGACAGCAACCCGCGCTGAGGCCGTGCGTGGGCGGGGCCGAGACTCTTGTAGTAACTGTTGAACAGATAGTCCCAGGCCGGATCCCAAGGTGTGTAGCCGGGCTGGCTGGCCAGCACGAAGCGTTCGAAGAACCAGGTGGTGTGGGCCAGGTGCCACTTGGCCGGGCTGGCATCGGCCATGCTCTGCAGCAGGGCGTCTTCCGGGCTGAGGGGTGCGGCCAGCTGCACGCTGCGCCCCCGCACATGGGTGAAGTGGCGGGCGAGGTCACGCTGCGGGGCAGCGACGGCGGCGGGTACGCTGTCCATGCGACCAGCTTCGACCGCGGCTGGTGAGCGCGATGTCATGGCCCGGTGCCGCGGTGTTCACATCAGGCTGCGCGCATTCAAGAAGGGCACCGTTGCGCCGCTAACGGCAGTGCTGCGGCCGCGTCGTGACCGCGCTGGAATTCCGTGTGTCCCATCATCCGCTTCGACAGCCTGTGCACTATCTGTTCGTGCTGCCCGCCGTGCTGGTCGCGCTGGTGCTGTGGGCGAGCCTGGAAAGCGATGATGTCGGCCGCGCCGGGCAGCGCATCCTGCCGTGGTTGCTGGCCTGCCTGGGTGCAGGGCTGGCGCTGCTGTACAACCAGGTGCGCACGCTGTGCCTGTTGCTGCTGGTGGCGCTGGCCTTCGCGGTGCTGCACCAGGACCTTGGGCACTACCTGCGCGAGGGCCGGGTGACGGCGTTGACGCCACTGCGCTTCCACGCGATCTCGACCTGGCTGCCGTTGCTGTTCGCCGTCCATGCGTTGTGGCCCGAACGTGGCCGCCGCCGCCAGGACCTGCTGCTGAGGGCCACGACCAGTGGTGTTGCGGTGGCGATCTTCATCCTGCTTGCCGTACAGCAGCCACGGGGCATGCACGACCTGCTGTCGAACCGGCACTTCCCCTGGATACCGAGCGACTGGAACGCGCTGGCGCAGCTGCCTGCCGTGCTGTTCCTGCTGGCCACCGCTGCGCTGGCATGGCAGGCGTGGCGCCAGCCGCGGCCGCTGCATACGGCGATGCTGCTGGCCCTGCTGTGCCTTTGGTGGATGCTGCCGCGGATCTTCCTGCAGCCGGCACTGCTGCCGGCGCTGAGCGTAGCGGCGCTGCTGCTGATGCTGGGCGCGACCCTGCAGGAGTCCTTCCACATGGCCTTCGGCGACGAGCTGACCGGCCTGCCCGGTCGCCGTGCGTTCAACGAGACCCTCAAGCGCGCCACCGGCACTTACAGCATCGCGATGATCGACGTGGATCATTTCAAGAAATTCAACGACACCCACGGCCACGACACCGGCGATGACGTGCTGAAACTGGTGGCCTCACGGTTGTCGCGGGTGGGCGACGGCGGCCGTGCGTTCCGTTATGGCGGCGAGGAATTCGCCGTGGTTTTCCTCGACCGCCCGGCATCGGCGTGCGTGGACGCGGTGGAGGCGCTGCGACAGGGCATCGAGCAGAGCCGCATGCAACTGCGCGACCGCAGCACGCGCACCCGCGACGATACGCTCGGCCAGCAGCAGCGCGGGCGCGGCGGTGGCGGTGCGGTGGTGCAGGTAACCGTCAGCATCGGCCTGGCCGACAGCCGGGTCGATCGGCGCCCTGCCGGGGTGGTCAAAGCGGCCGACCAGGCGCTGTATGCGGCCAAGGAGGAAGGCCGCAACCGCGTGTGCGCGCATGGCGGCCAGCGCGTGCTGGCCGTGCGCGGCAGCCAGGCTCAGACGGCGTCGAGGTAGTACCAGCGACCCTCGACCCGCAGGAAGCGGCTGTGCTCGGTCATTTTCACCGCGCTGCCGCCACCGACGCGGTAACGGGCGGTGAAGCGGACCTCGGCACTGTCGCTGCCGGTCACCTGGTGGTCCTGCACGGTCAGGCCCAGCCATTGGGTGCGCTGGCCGGGGGCATCATCGAGCGACAGTTCTGCCGGACGGGTGTCCGGGTGCCAGGTGGCACGCAGGTAGTCCGGCAGGTGGCGCACATAGGCGCTGTAACGCGAGCGCATCAGGCGCTCGGCATCCGGCGCGGCGTCGCCGGCATGGAAGCGACCGCAGCAGGCAGCGTAGTCGGCGGCCAGGCCACAGGGACAGGGATCGGGGGCGGTTCGGCTCATTCGGGTATTGTCGCGTGGGCGGCGGCAATGTGACAGGCGTATGCTGTCGCGCCCCCACTTCGATCGATCGCCGTGCTGGAACTGATTCCTCCTGAGTTGTGGTGGCTGGTGGTGATCGCCTTCATTGCCGGCCTGGTCGATGCGGCCGTGGGCGGCGGCGGACTGGTGCAGCTGCCCGGCCTGTTCACGGTACTGCCGCAGCAGACCCCGGCGATGCTGTTTGGCACCAACAAGTTCAGCTCGATGTTCGGCACCGGCGCRGCSGCATGGCGCTATGCGCGCAACGTGCGCTTCCCGTGGAAGCCGGTGCTGTTCGCCGCCGGTACGGCCTTCGTGTTCTCCTTCCTTGGCGCTACGGCGGTCAGCCTGTTGCCCAAGGACGCAGTGCGGCCACTGGTGCTGGTGCTGCTGGTGGCGATGTTGGCCTACACGCTGTGGAAGAAGGACTTCGGCGCGCTGCACCGGCCGCAGGACATCGGCCGCCGCGAGCTGGTGATCGCGCTGGCGATCGGTGCGGCGATCGGCTTCTACGATGGCTTCTTCGGGCCCGGCACCGGCAGCTTCCTGATCTTCCTGTTCGTGCGCTTCTTCGGGCTGGACTTCCTGCGCGCGTCGGCCGCGTCGAAGGTGGTGAACCTGGCGACGAACGTGGCGGCGATCTCGTTCTTCGTACCGACCGGCAACATCCTGTGGCTGTTCGCGCTGCCGATGGCGGCGGCCAACATCATCGGTTCGGTGGTGGGCACGCGGTTGGCGCTGAAGGGCGGCACGCCGTTCATCCGCAAACTGTTCGTGGGCCTGGTGGTGGTGCTGATCGCGCGGATGGCGTGGGATACGTTCCGCAGTGCGTAAACGCGGTTGCCGGCCAGCGGCCGGCACCACCACTATCGGGATTCATGACCCGGTAGGTGCCAACCTTGGTTGGCACAGCGTTTCCAGAGCGGTCAGGCTTCGGCTTCTTCCGGTTCGTCGGCCTGCTGGCGGCTGCGCTCCGGCAGCTTCAGGCGCTTGCCTTCTTCGTCGTACTCGATGAGCAGCACGCCCGAATCGTGGCGGCCACTGATCTCGACGAAGCAGGCGCCACCGATGAACGGTTCCAGCGTCATCACCGATTTCAGCGGGGTGGCCACCACCATCTGGAAACCGAAGTTGTCGAAGATGTTCATCGCCAGCGCGGTGAACTCGTTGTCGGCCTTGTCGAAGGCTTCGTCGAGCACGACTGCGGCGTAGCTGGGCAGCTGGCTGTCGGCGCCGCCGAGCTGGTAGCGCAGCGCCGCCGCCAGGCAGGTGGTGGCCAGCTTCTGCCGCTGGCCACCGGATTTGCCGGCGCCGCTGCGGTAGATCTCGACCTGCTGGCGCGTTTCCACATCCAGCTCCACGCCGATGAACTCCACGTGCAGGCGTACGTCCAGCACCACTTCGCGCCAGCGCTTGTCTTCGCCTTCCTGCGAACCGAGGCGGTTGACCAGCTGGCGCAGGACGGTGAACTGCGTTTCGGCCAGGTCGCGCTGCTCGGTCTGCTGCTGCGACAACACCTCGCGCAGCTGCTGGTGGAACTCCTGCACTTCCGGCAGGCGCCGGTCGTTCAGTTCGATGGTCAGCAGGGTGCCACGGTTGAAGGGCACCTGCTCCAGGCTGGCGTTGACTTCGTCCAGGCGCTGGCCGATCGACTTGCGGGCCTCGGCGCTGTGACGCTGCAGCGCGAGCAGGTTGTTCTTGCTCTGGTTCTGCAGCAGGTCGAAGAAGCGTTCTTCGTGCTGCGGCAGGCCATCGCGTTCAAGGCGTTCGAGGCGAGCGAGGAAATCCTCGGCCGAGGCCACCGACACGGTGAAGTCGCCCGATTCTTCCGGCCACTGCTGGATGAAGCGACGGAAGCAGCCAAGCAGCAGGTTCTCGATGCGGTTGACGTCCTGCTGCGAAGACGAGAGCTGTTCGTTCAGCGCGTTGCTGACCTGGCGCATGTGCGCTTCCAGCGTTTCCAGGCTGAGCGGGCCCTGCTCCTGCAGGCGCTCGGCCAAGCCGGCTTCCTGGTCTTCGGCCAGCGCTGGCAGGACCAGTGCACGGCTCTGCTGGCGGGCACGGTCCAGGCGGTCGCGTTCGCGCACCAGCTGGCCGCGCTCGACGCGGGTGTCTTCGTAAGTGCGGCGGGCCTGCTCGATATCGGCGCGGGTGGCGTCGATCTGCTGGGCGATCCTGGCCAGGTCGGCATTGCCTTCGCGCAGGGCGTGCAGGCTGGCCTCGATGTCGGCCAGGCGCTGCTGCGGCGCGGCGACGTCGATTTCGTTCCAGCTGATGCCGACCAGCTGGTGGCAGGCCAGGCGACGTTCGTTGTCGCGGTCACGCTGGCTGCGCAGGCGCGCGATGTCGGTATCGCAGCTGGCGATACGGGCGGCCAGCTCCTGGGCTTCCTTCTCGAAGACGGCCAGCTTGTCGCGGTTGCTGAAGCCCAGCAGCCAGCGGCGGCGATCATTGACCGCACTGCGGTCGTCCTTCTCGAAGCGATCGCCCGGATGCTTGACCTGGCCTTCGCGGGTGATGCCGCGGTCGACGTTGCGCAGCTGCTTGGCGTCCACGCACTCGTAGTCGAAGCGCTTGCCCAGCTCGCGCCGCAGCCAGCTTTCGAACACGTGATCACGCAGTTCCAGCTTGTGCAGCAGCGACTTGGCGGACGGTTCGCGGGCGAACGCATCATCATTGCGACGCACGCGGTAGTAGGTGAAACGCATGCCCAGATGGGTGCGGTTCACCCATTCGGCGACGTCGTTGTAATGCTTGTCATCGACCAGCAGCGATTGCGCGAAACCACCGAGCACGCGCTCGATCGCGCCCTGCCAGCTCTGCTCTTCCGAGCGGACCTGGATCAGTTCGCCGACGAACGGCAGGGCCGCTTCGGAGATGCCGGTTTCTTCGGCCAGGCGTGCGCGCAGCTTCTGCATCGGCGCAGGAATGCTGGAGGGTGTGCGCTGCATCGCCTCCAGTTCGCCACGCACTTCGGAGAAGCGCCGCTCGTCGTCGCGCTTGCCGCCCAACCGTTCGCTGATGGCGTCGTCCAGGGCGCTCGACGCACGCTGACGGTCTTCCAGTTCGGATTGCGCCTGCTCGACCAGCTCGGCGAAGCCATGTGCATCCTCGGGCAGCGCGGCCTGCAGCTTCTGTGCGGCGTCACGCGCCTGCGCCTGCTTGGCCAGGCGGCGATCACGTTCGGCTTCGGCGCGGCCCTGCTCGCGTTCCAGTTCCTCGATGCGCTCACCACCCTGCTGGCGGCGCTGCAGTTCCAGCTCGGCCAGTCGTTCGGTGTGGTTGTCCAGCGCCGCACGACGCTGCGCTTCTTCGCCCAGCAGGCCACGATCGCGCGTGTCCATCTCGCGCAGGCGTGCTTCGATCAGCAACTGGCGGCGGCTTTCGCGGAAGCTGTCGATGCCGAGCTTGAGCGCTTCGTCGTCGCCGCGACGGCGACTCATCGCCTGCAGATCGCCATAGTGCTCGCGCGCCGGCTGCAGGGTTTCGACCTGACGCCGCGCGGTGACCACGGCCTGGTGCGCGCCATCGAGTTCGGCGAAATCGCTGACCAGTCGTTCGGCAGCGTCGAAGGTCTTCGGCGTGTCGAGCATGAAGTCGCGCAGGAAGACGTTCAGGTCACCCAGGTTCTTCGCCGACTGCGTCTTGTGCAGCAGCCGCAGCGCCATCTCGTTGTCGATGCCGAGCAGGTGGCGGAATCGTTCGGCATAGCCGGAGAACGTGTCGAAGTGATGGACGTCGGCCAACTTCTGCTTGAGCTTGCGCAGGTCCAGATCGAAGCCGCCCAGATCCTTGGCGATGTCGAACGGACGCTCGGCAATCATGTAGTGCTTGCGCACGTCACCGGCGGAGGTGCTGCTGCCGGCGATCCAGAGCAGGCGTACCAGGCTGACCACGCGGCCATCGCCGGCGCGGTACTCCAGCACCAGCGCGGTCCAGGTCGCGCCCTTGCGCAGGTACTGGGTGGCGATTTCACCGGTGCCACTGTCCTGCTGGTCGGCCCACGCGCCGCGCACGTAGGACACCAGGTTGCGGTCGCGGCCGCTGCGTTCGGCTTCACGCGCTGCGGCGTTGAAGTCGACGATGGCCGGTGGCGTCAGCAGGGCGGACATGGCATCGAGCAGGGTCGACTTGCCCGAACCGGAGCGGCCGACGAACAGGAAGCCGCGCTCGGCGATCGGCACTTCGGTCAGGCCGTTGAAGGTGCCCCAGTTGTGCACCTGCAGGCGGCGCATGCGGAACTGCTGCAGGCGCGGGTCCGGCAGGCCTTCGTTGAACAGGGCGGGAGTGTGCTTGGAAATGGCCATGCGGTGCTCGGGTCTCTCAGGCTTCAGCGGCCGGGGTTTCGCGCAGCTGGCGGTAAACCGCCGACAGCTGGGATACGTCTTCGGCGGAGAACAGCAGCTTCAACGCCGGCGAGACTTCGTGGCGATCTTCCTGGCCGCCGAGGCGGGTCAGGATGTGGTTGTCCTTCATCTTCTGCACCGCCGAGGCGACACGGCGGTTGAAGCCGGCGCGGTCGGTGGACAGGTTCTTTTCGTAGATGGCCAGTGCTTCGGCCATTTCGGCATCGGCGACCACGGCGCGGTTGCCACGCGCATCGGCTTCGCCCAGTTGCTGGCGCAGGTACAGCAGCAGCACCGAATCGATGAAGGTCAGCGGCGAGGTGCGCAGCAGTACCGGTGCATCGACATCTTCGGTGTCGGCCTGGCGGGTGAASGCCACGCCACTGTCACGGTCGAGCACCAGTTCCAGGAACAGGTCCGACAGCGCCGAGCGGATACCGGCTTCGCTGCGGATCAGTGCCGGCCACAGCTTGGCGTGACGCAGCTGGTCGATGCTGGGACCGATCAGCAGCTGGCACAGCGCGCGGCGCGCATCCAGCGGCAGGCGGCCGGTATCGCCCATGTAGTAGACGTCGTTGCCGCGCCGGGGCTGGGCCACGGTCGCCACCGGTTCGGCCTGGTACGCGTCTTCGGCCAGGTCGGCATGCGGTGCATCGATGGGGTCTTCATGCCAGCTCATGGCGTCTCTCCTGGGTAAACCAAACCAGCGGGATGCGGGCACGACGGATCTGTCCGTCGCCACCTCGCCATTCGGCAAGCTCCTGTTCGCCGGCGATCACGCTGCCAAAGCGCGTGCCCAGCGAGAGGTAACCGATGACACTGCCCAGCCCCTGCGGCGCTTCGCGCTGCGACAGGGCCTGGGCAATGCTGAGTTTCGGCTGCCTGTCGAGCAGGTCGTGCAGGTCGCGGCGCAGGGTGCGGAAATCGATTTCCGACGACRCCACCAGATCGCCCACGCTTTCCAGGCTGATGCTGGCCGCATCGTTGTATTCGACGTTGCCATCGACCTGCGCGCTGCGCGGGTCGTGCAGCTTCCACTGCGACCACGAACGCAGGCGGCTGGTGGTCAGCTGCAGGTCGCGGCCAATGGCGCGCTGCGCCGGGAAGTCATCGCGCAGTGCCAGTGCTTCGGACTGCGCCTGCTTCAACAGCTGGTTGAGGCGGCGCTGTTCCAGGTAGCCACGGCTCTGCACGAATCCACGCAGGCTGCGCGCGAAGTTCTGCAGCACGTCATGCACCTGGCCACCACGCTCGAGCATGGTGCTGGTGAAGCCGCGCAGGAAGTTGCGCTCGTTGCGATCCAGCCGCCGGGCGAAGCCACGGGCCAGCAGCGTTTCCAGCGCGGCATCGAGCTGGGCGCTCTGTTCGGCGTCGTTGAGCAGGCGCCAGAACGCCTGGAAACTACGCCCCGCGTCGCTCTCGCCGATCACGTCCACGCCTTCGAACAGCTTGGACAGCACGTCGCCGCGCTCGCCTTCGTCATCGATGATGCGTTCGCGGAAATCACGGTTGAGCTGTTCGAAGTCGTCGCGCACGCGTCGGAAGTCTTCGGTCAACTCGTCGGCCAGACCGATGATCTGCCGCGTACGTTCCAGCGCGCGTTTGCCGTCCAGGGCCGTCACACGGCCAGCGCTGACACGGGCGATCTCGGCATCGATGCGATCGCGCTCGTCGCGTAGTGCGGACAGGCGTGCGTCCGGGTCGGCCTCGGTCTGCGCGGCCAGCTGCGACAGCTGCTCGATCACCAGTGCCAGACGGCTCTCGGTGGCGGCCACGCGGGCCTGCTCCATGCTGTCGGCGAAGCGGATCGCCTGCAGCGCCTGGGTCGAGAGCTCGTACTGCTCCTGGTCGGCGCCTTCAGGCAGCCGGCGTTCCAGCCAGCCCTGCGCGAGCCAATGGGCGACGTAGGCCTGCGCGGTCCGCGGCAGCTCGCGCGACAACTCGTCGCCGTTGAGCTGGTCCAGCGCACGCTGCAGGCGCTCGTTGAGGACCGATGCCGGCAACGTGCGATCGCCGTCCATCAGCAGGCCCTGCAGCAGGCCGATGATTTCCGGTGCGTGGTCGGCGGCGAGCAGCTTCCATTGCGGCTGTTCGCGCAGGTGGCGATAACGGGTGATACGTTCGCGGTGCTTCATGCAGCGAGATCGGTCGGAAGGGCGCGGCGGCCAGCGCGCGCGCAAAGGCGCGGCGCAGGCACGGCGAAAGCGGCGGCCACGCGCGGCCGCCACCGGGAGGCGACGGCGCTCAGCGCTTGCCGCCCACTTCGATGAAGCGCAGGAACTCGGCGCGGGTGCGGGCATCCTCGCGGAAGCTGCCCAGCATCTTCGAGGTGACCATGCTGACGCCGCGCTTGTGGATGCCGCGGGTGGTCATGCACTCATGGGCGCCTTCGACAACGACGCCRACACCGACCGGCTGCAGCACGTCCTGGATGCACTGGGCGATCTGCGCGGTCATCTTTTCCTGGACCTGGAAGCGGCGGGCGTAGGCTTCGACCACGCGTGCCAGCTTGCTGATGCCCACCACCTTGCCGGCCGGCAGGTAGCCGACGTGCACGCGGCCGATGATCGGCGCCATGTGGTGCTCGCAGTGGCTTTCGTATTCGATGTCGCGCAGGACGATCAGCTCGTCGTAGCCGGCCACTTCCTCGAAGGTGCGTTCCATGTAGGCGCGCGGGTCGTCGCGGTAGCCGCTGAACCAGTCGCCATAGGCTTCGGCCACGCGGCGCGGGGTATCCAGCAGGCCTTCGCGGGTCGGGTCCTCACCGGCCCAACGCAGCAGGGTGCGCACGGCATCCTCGGCCTGGACCTGGGTCACTTCGCCCTGCGGGGCGGCCTTTTCGTTGTTCTTGCTCATTGCATACAGCGCCCGAACGGGGGGCGAGCATCGTACCCGACCGGGGGGTGGGTCGTCCTCTGGGGACGGTTCATCGGGGGTCGTCGTGGTGCGTCATTGCTATCGGTCTGGAGGGGGTGAGGGGGCTGCGCAG
>NZ_JBFTOJ010000091.1:0-26884 GCF_056397905.1 Stenotrophomonas sp. 05L414_2 | reverse complement strand
GTATTTATTTCATAAGGCGCAACAATGGACACCCTGGATGCCATGCGCGTGTTCGTCGCGGTGGTCGAACGCAACGGCTTCAGCGCCGCCGCACAGGCGCTGGACATGTCCACGGCCGGTGTCACCCGCCAGGTCGCCGCACTGGAAAAGCGCCTGTCCACCCGCCTGCTCCACCGCACCACCCGCCGGGTCAGCCCGACCAGCGCCGGTGCCGCCTACTACGCCCAGTGCGTGCGCCTGCTGGCCGAGTTCGATGCGCTTGAGGCCAGCATCGGCGCACAGGCGCTGGAGCCGTCCGGCACGCTGCGCATCAACGCACCGGTCAGCTGGGGCATCGCCCGCCTCGGTCCGTTGCTGGCCGGTTACCGCGAGCGCTTCCCACAGGTCGAACTGGACCTGGCGCTGTCCGACCGCCTGGTGGACATGGTCGAAGAAGGCTACGACGTGGCCATCCGCATCACCCGCGAACCGGGCCCGAGCCTGATCGCGCGGCGCCTGGGCCAATCGCGGATCAGCCTGTGTGCCGCACCGGCCTACCTGGCCGCACACGGAACACCGCAGGCCCCCGAGGATCTGCAGACCCACGCCTGCCTCGGCTACAGCTACTGGGCCGCCGGCGACCACTGGCCCCTGCAGGGACCGGGTGGCGAAGTGAAGGTTGCAGTGACCACCCTGCTGCGCGCCAACAATGGCGACGTCCTGCGCGAAGCGGCGATTGCCGGCATGGGCGTGATCCTGCAGCCGGACTTCCTGTTGCACGAGGCCCTGGCCGATGGCCGCCTGGTGCGCATCCTGCCCGGATGGGAAGCTGAGCCGATCGGCATCTTCGCCGTCTACACCAGCCGCAGCCATCTCGCCCCCAAGGTGCGCAGCTTCATCGACTACCTGGTGGAAACCGGGGTGTAAGCGTGCGTCCGCCGGGCATGGCCCGGCGAGCGCGAAGCGCGGCCTAGGCGACAACCTCATCCAGCTGCGCGATGATCTTTTCCAGCGGTGCCGGCCGTCCCAGCAGGTAGCCCTGCACCTGGTCGCAGCCATGCGCGGCCAGCCAGTCCAGCTGTCCCGGCGTTTCCACGCCCTCGGCGATGATCGTCAGCCCCATGCTGTGGCCCAGCGACAGCAGTGCCCGGCAGATCGATGCGTTGCGCGGATTGGTCTCCACGTCGGCCACAAAACTGCGATCGATCTTCAGGACGTCCAGCGGCAGGTGCTGCAGGTAGGACATGCTCGAGTAGCCGGTACCGAAATCGTCCAGCGACACGCGGATGCCCTGCTCGTGCAGGCGCTGCATGGTCTGCATCGCCTGTGCCGGCTTGCGCATCAGGCTGCTCTCGGTCAGTTCCACGTGCAGTGCACCACGGGCCAGGCCGAAATCCTGCTGCGCGCGGGCAAACTCGGCCACCAGATCGCTGTTGAAGAACTGCACCGCCGACACATTGACTGCGATCGACAGCTCGCCCCAGCCGGCTTCGACCAGACGCCGCTGCGCCTGTGCCGCTGCGCGGATCACCCAGCGTCCCAACGCCAGGATCAGGCCGGTGTCCTCGCACAACTGGATGAACTCGCTGGGCGGGATGAAGCTGCCATCGGCCTGCGGCCAACGCAGCAGCGCCTCCAGCGACGCCGGGCTGCCATCGCTGGCGTGCCGGATCGGCTGGAAGTACAGCTGGAATTCGTTGTCGATGGCCGCGTGGATGCGCCCGGCCAGGCGCAGGCGGTCGGCCAGGCGGATRGTCACCGCCGCATCGAACCAGGCCACCACGTTGCCTTCGGCGCGGGCCGCGTGCGCCGCCTGCGCGGCCATGCCGATCGCCTGTTCGGCACTGTGGCCTGCGTCGGCGTCATGTACGGCCACACCAATGCGGGGTTCGAACTGGTGCAGCGAATCCTGGCCGCGCATCGGTGCCGAGACGATCTGCAGCAGATCGTCCAGCACGCGCTGGGTGTTGTGTTCCGGCGCGATCGCCAGCACGAAATCCTCCGCCGGCTGGAACGCCAGCAGGCCGAAGCGCGCGCCCAGCCCGCCCAGGCGCGAGGCCATCGACTGCAGGACCGCATCACCGATCTCGCGGCCCAGCGTATCGGCCACCAGCTGCAGCCCGCGCAGCTGCACATAGGCGATGGTGTAGGCGCCGGCCTGCTCGTCCAGCTGTTCGCTCAGTGCGCGCACGTTGAGCAGGCCGGTGGCCGGGTTGTGGCGTGCGTGATAGGCCAGGTCGCGCTCGTAGGCCAGCCGCTCGCTGACATCCTCGGCCAGCACCAGGCACGCGGGCTGGCCATCGAAATCCAGTTGCGACAGGTGCACGCGCACTTCGAACACCGTGCCATCCTTGCGCTGGTGCAGGCGCACCGCAGCGTCCTGCAGTTCACCACTGCGCACCTGCGCGATCGCGCCCTTGACCTCGTCCCAGCCCTCGCGTGGGCGGATGTCGAGGATGCTCATCGCCAGGAATTCATCGCGGCTGTAGCCGTACTGCTGCACGGCCGCCTCGTTGACCTCGATGAAGCGCAAGGTGTCCGGATCGAACACCCAGAACGGCGCGGGGTTGCGATCGAACAACAGGCGGAAGCGGCGTTCAACCTGGCGCATCTGCTCGCGTGCCTGGTAGCGCTCGCTGAGGTCGGTCAGTGCGCCGATCATGCGCCGCTGCCGATCGACCACCGCTACCCGCTGGCCACGCGCGGCAACCCAGCGCACGGCACCGCCGGGCAGCACCAGGCGGAATTCTTCGTCGAGTACAGCGTTGCCGGCGAAGGCCTGATCGAAAGCCTGCTGCATGCGTGCGCTGTCATCGTGGTGCACGCGGGCGAAGAATTCGGCCACCGGCAGCGCATCGGTCTGCACGCCGAAGATCTCGCGCGCCAGCGGTGACCAGCGCAGCAGCGCAGCGTCTTCGTCGACATACCAGGTGCATACGCGGCCCACCTGATGGGCCAGGCGCAGCTCGGCGTGGCCGGTGCGCAGCTCTTCGGCCATCGACTGCTGCCGGTGCGTACTGCGGCGCACCGCGTACAGCAGCACCAGCAGCAGCGCCACGTAGGCCAGCATGATGGCAATCGCCGCCTGCAGATACGGCCACCACGGCTTCAGCACATCTTCGTTTGCCAGGCCGACCTGCACCGCCAGTGGACTGCGCTCAAGGGTGCTGATGGTGGAGATGCGCGGTATCTGGTCCACCGCGCCGGGAATGCTGCCCAGCTCGACCACTGCCTGCCGGCCCAGCAGCGTGCGTGCCGGCAGCGTGTAACGGCGGCCGACGGTGCCGTGCGGATCGGGGACACGGGCCAGCATGTAGCCATCGGCGTCGCTGATCGAGGCCAGACCACTGGGCCCCACATCGAGACCGCCCACGATCCGCTGCAGTTCGCCGCAGCGCAGCCGTGCCAGCAGCCAGCGATCGCCAGCCATCGGCAGCGCCAGCGGCACCACCCAGCCACCGTCGCTGGCACGCTGCGGCGGCCCGATGTACAGCGCACTTCCCTGCCCGCGTCGCTGCGGATCGGTCCACAGTGGCAGCTGCAGGTCGCCCTTGCCGGCGGTCAGGGCGCGGCCATAGGTATCGAGCACGACAATGCTGTGCAGTTCGGCGTGCCGGCGCAGCACGCCGGCTATGGCGGCGTCCAGCAGCGCGGGCGCCTGCGCAGGCACCGTGCGGAACAGCTCGGCGGCATCGGCGGCGATGCCGGCCATCGCCCGTTCCAGGTTGCGCAGCTCCAGTGCCAGCAGGCGCTCGCTGCCTATCGCCAGCGCCCGGCTCTGCCGCTGCGCGGCTTCCAGCCGGCGCTGGTAATCGTTGGCCAGCATCGCGGCCAGGCCTGCCGCCAGCAGCACGCCCAGCACCACGCCGCCCCAGGTAATGGCACGCAACGGCCGGGCCAGCGCGTGTCTCAGCGCCGGCATCGGTCGGTCTTCCCTGTGCAGTCGGCTGGCTTCATGCGCGAACGATTCCTCCACATCCCCGACCTCAACGGCCGGCGGACGCCATTCTTGACGCCTCGACCCGTCCTGCATGCGCCCTCCCCCGGGTGCTGCAGACATCCAGCCCGCAGCATGCACCACGCCGGTGACCGCGTGAAGATCGCTGCGGCGTGTTCAGCCAGATCACGCACAGTGCTGGCCCTGTCGAGCACGTCCAGCCGGCCCGCAGCGGATTAGACTTGGAGTTTTCCGCCGCAAGAGAAGTCCATGTCCAAGCTGCGCCGCCCCACCCTGGCACTGGCCATCGTTGCCAGCCTGTCCCTGGCCGCCTGCGACCGCCCGGCCGATCCGGCCGCCGGCACCGCCGCACCGGCCGAGGCGCCCCCCGCTGCCGCCAAGCCGATGCTGGGCAGCTTTGGTTTCGATGCCAGTGGCATGGACCGCAGCATCGCCGCCGGTGACGACTTCTTCGGTTTCGCCAACGGCAGCTGGGTGAAGAACACCGAGATTCCGGCCGACCGCTCGCGCTTCGGCAGCTTCAACGTGATTGCCGAGAAGACCCAGGCCGACACCCGCGCGATCCTGGAAGGCGCTGCCGGCAACGCCCAGGCCAGCGGCGAAGACAAGCTGATCGGCGACTACTACGCCGCCTACATGGACGAGGCCGGCATCGAGCAGCGCGGCCTGGCACCGGTGCAGCCGCAGCTGAAGAACATCGATGCGATCGCCGACAAGGCCGGCCTGGCCCGCGCCCTCGGCGGCGACGTGCGCGCCGACGTCGACCTGCTCAATGCCACCAACTTCTACACCGACCGCCTGTTCGGCCTGTGGGTGTCGGTGGACCTGCTGCAGCCGGACCGTACCGCGCCGTACCTGGTGCAGGGCGGCCTGGGCATGCCGGACCGCGATTTCTACCTGGGCGGTGGCCGCATGGCCGACCTGCGCAAGCAGTACCAGGCCTACATCGCGCAGGTGCTGCAGCTGGCCGGCGTGGCCGACCCGGCCGGCAAGGCGCAGCGCATCCTCGCCCTGGAAACGAAGATCGCCCAGGCGCATGCCACGCAGGAAGAAACCAATGACGTGACCAAGGGCGCCAACCCCTGGACCCAGGCCGACTTCAACGCCAAGGCCCCGGGCATGGACTGGGCCGCGTTCCTGGACGCCGCCAAGCTTGGCCAGCAGCAGGACTTCATCGTGTGGCAGCCCAAGGCCGTGGCCGGCCTGTCCAAGCTGGTGGCCACCGAGCCGCTGGATGCCTGGAAGGACTACATGACCTTCCACGCGCTGGACCGCGCCGCTGCCTACCTGCCGAAGAAGTTCGCCGATGCGCGCTTCGCCTTCCACGGCACCGCGCTGAGCGGTACGCCGCAGCAAAGCGACCGCTGGAAGCGTGCCGTGGATGACGCCAACCATGCCGTCGGCGAGGCCATCGGCAAGCGTTACGTCGAAAAGCACTTCGATGCGAAGACCAAGGAACGTGCCGACGAGATGGCCAAGAACATCATCGCCGCCTTCGCCAAGCGCATCGATGCACTGGCCTGGATGTCGCCGCAGACCAAGGCCAGCGCCAAGGCCAAGGTGGCCGGCCTGACCGTGGGCATGGGCTATCCGGACAAGTGGCGCGACTACACCGGCCTGGACATCCGTCGTGATGATCCGCTGGGCAATGCGCAGCGCGCCGAGCTGTTCGAGTACCAGCGCAACATCGCCAAGCTGGGCAAGCCGGTCGACCACAGCGAGTGGGCGATGCTGCCGCAGACCATCAACGCGATGAACGTGCCGCTGGAAAACCGCCTGGTGTTCCCGGCGGCGATCCTGCAGCCGCCGTTCTTCGACGGTGCCGCCGACGACGCAGTGAACTACGGTGCGATCGGCGCGGTGATCGGCCACGAAATCAGCCATGGCTTCGACAACGCCGGTGCGTTGTTCGACGACACCGGCAAGCTGCACAACTGGTGGACGGCCGAAGACCTCAAGCAGTTCAACGCAGCCGGCGATGCACTGGCCGCGCAGTTCAGCAGCTACGAGCCGTTCCCGGGTGTACATGTGAACGGCAAGCTGACGCTGGGCGAGAACATCGCCGATGTCGCCGGCCTGGGTACCGCCTACGACGCCTACCAGCTGTCGCTGCAGGGCAAGCCGGGCCAGACCCTGGAAGGTTTCACCCCGGACCAGCGCTTCTTCCTCGGCTTCGCCCAGGCCTGGCGCAGCAAGAGCCGCGAGCAGGCGCTGCGCAATTCGCTGCTGACCGACGTGCATGCACCGGGCCAGTTCCGCGCGTTGACGGTGCGCAACATCGACGCCTGGTACCCGGCGTTTGAAGTGAAGGAAGGCCAGAAGCTGTACCTGGCCCCGGACAAGCGGGTCAAGGTGTGGTGATGTAACGCAGACGGGCGCCGAAAGGCGCCCGTTTTATTTCCATGGGTAGACGCAAACCTTGGTTGGCGTTCTTCCGGCATCCACGCATCGCATGGATGGGCACCGCGGCAAGGCGCGCCGACCAAGGTCGGCGCCTACCGGGGCAATGCCGGCCACTCGCGCAACGATTCCACCGGCACACCCACGCGGGCGCAGGCGCGGCTCGCCAGGCCGTCGGGCAGCGCGCGGCGGAACAGCGGCGCCATGCCCTGCATCAGCTTCGCCGAAGCTGCGGCCTGCGCACGCTGGCGCGTGCTGCGCTCTAGCATGCCCTCGGCCCACTCCGGCAGCAGCGCGGCACCGGCACCGAGGAAGATCTCGCGCGACAGGCCGGGCACCGGCACCGGCAGGCGCACGCCGGACAGCACCTGCAACACTTCGCGTGAGCGTTCGTCCACCACCAGCTCCGGCTGCCGTGCACAGAAATACGCATCCACTTCCGCTGCACTGCGTGGTACGTCCGCCGCGCCCAGCGCTTCGGCCACGCAGCGGTACTCGTCGTAATAGCGGTCGGCGATCGCGGCAGGCACCTCGCGCCCGTAGCGGCGATAGCCCTGCAGGAAGCCGTAGGCCTCGGTCACGTGCACCCACGTCAGCAGGTGCGGATCATCGGCGGCATACGGCTCACCCTGCGCGGTATGCCCGCGAACCTGCGCGTGGATGCGCCGCACCTTGGCCACCAGCGCTTCCACCTCGCGCGCCGGCGCGTAGCTGGTGCCGGCCACAAAAGCAGTGGTACGGCGCAGGCGGCCGACCAGGTCCTGGCGGAAATTGGAATGATCGTAGACACCGGCCAGCGCGCGCGGATGCAGCGTCTGCAGCATCAGCGCACACAGACCGCCGGCCAGCATCGAGGGCAGCTCAGCGTGCATCCGCCAGGTGAYGCTGTCCGGCCCGAACCAGCCGGGATCGCCCAGYGGATGGTCGTAGTCGATGCCGCTCTGGCCACGCGGAAACGCATCCAGGACCCAGCGCCGGATCGGCGCGGTGACGGGGCGGGAAAGACGGTGCAGCAACGGCGGCATCACGGGTCCAGATCGGCGGAGGGACGGACCACGTCCTGCGCGGTCCACCCCGATTCTGGTCGATCACGACCGGCACAGCGAGCCCATCCGCTCAGCGTCGGTTTCATGTGCGCGCGCAGCACATTTCACCCTGCGACATCTTGTCGCAGGCCACGCGGGCAATGCTGCGTCGCAACAATATTCACCTGTTCAGACAGAACCCTTGTGCCGCGTGGCCTTGAGGCCATTGCACCGCTCGCTGGAAGTGCTAGAACTGAACCCGCCACACCGTCCACTGCAGATCGCCGCACGTTCCACAAGGAGCCAGCCATGATTGCTTTGTTCAAGGGTTTGGGATTACTGCTTCGCGACAACGAGCTCTACAGCAGCCCGTTCGAAAAACAGGTCGCGCACTGGCGCAGCCTCAGCGAACAGCAGATCCGCGATGAAGTGGCGGTGCTGGCCCAGGCCAAGTGCCAATGGCTGATCACTTCGATCGTCGGATGGCAGGCAGCTTCGCTGCTGATCCTCGGCCTGATCACCAATTACCTGTGGCGCGACGATTACCACATCACCTTCACCCGCGTGGTCGTGGTGTTCGGCTCGTGGATCTCGATCCTGTTCGTGATCTGGTTCATGGCCAACATGTTCGACCGCACAGCGGGCTTCGAACGCTGGATGAAGGCCTTCAACAGCCGCGCGCGCATCACCTCCAAGGCCGACAGCGTCGAGCACGTGGCCGAAGCGCTGGACCTGGCTGAACACTATCCGGAAGTGCTGGACTACAAGCAGGCGGTCACCGCCAAGCGCGAGCTGCGCCACGAGGACATCCGCATCATGMSCGAGATCGGSCGCATGAAGCAGCACTCCGAACTGGTGGGTCGCCTGAATCATGTCGGTGAAACCGAACACCATCACGACATGACGCTGCAGCCCGCTTACTGAGCCGAACGCAATCCGGGGGGAGCCACAATGCCACCGTGCTCAGTCACGGTGGCATTGTTCTTTCTGCACGTCGCTGACGCACTGGCGGAAGTCCTTCGGCAGGCCACTGACCTGCTCGGTCTTGCCTGCGGCCACCGCGAACCGGCGCAGCGGCGGCTTCGCGCAAGCGGTGTCGGTGCTGCAGCCCGGCGCCAGCACCAGGTAATGGCATTGGCCACTGCTGCTGGCGATGCATTCGAAACGCGCCACGCCATCGACCACCGTGCTCTTGCTGTACAGCGTGTCCACGCCATTGGCATTGGTGCGGGTGATCGACGTGTTGCTGGACTTTTCGCAGCCGGCGATGGCCAGCACGGCGAGACCTACAAGCAGGATACGGCGCATGTTCGTTCCTCGGTGGATGGCAATGGCTGCGGCTACATGCCGCGGAACAGACTCATGAACGGCTGGCTGACCACCAGGGTTTCGGCACGCTGGCGCAGGCGCAGCACGCCACGGCCGGTATCGTCGCGGCTGACGGCTGCTACCGCCTTCATGTTGACGATGGTGKARCGRTGCACCTGGCGGAAGTGCAGCGGATCGAGCACTTCCAGCAGCTCGCGCAGCGGTGTGCGCAGCAGGCTTTCGCCGGCGGCAGTGACCACCGTGGTGTACTTGTTGTCAGCACGGAAATAGATCACATCGTCGAGCATGATCAGCTGCGTATCGCGGCCATTGCTGGCGGTGATCCAGGCCAGGGGCGGCCGGTCGTTGGCGACCGGGCCTGCACCCAGGCGCTGCAGCAGGCGCTCCAGCACCGCATCGTCCTGGCGCGCGGATGGCAGCCGCGAAAGAATGCGATCGCGCGTGGCCAGCAGCCGTTCGTCACTGACCGGCTTGAGCAGGTAATCCATCGCGCCCTGCTCGAAAGCATCGATGGCGTACTGGTCGTAGGCGGTGACGAACACCACCTGCGTGCGCGGGCTCAGTTCGGCCAATGACCGCGCCACTTCGATGCCGCTGATGCCGGGCATGCGGATGTCGAGGAAGGCGATGTCCGGCTGCTTCTCGGCCAGCTGTTCCAGCGCACTGGCACCGTCCTCGCATTCGGCCACCAGCTTCAGCTCCGGCCACAGCCGCCCGAGCTGCTCGACCAGCGAGTGCCGCAGCAGCTCCTCGTCTTCGGCAATCAGCGCTTCAAGCGGCATGGCTGGGCTCCTTGGCCGACTGCGGCAGGGTCATGGTAGCGGCTACACCACTGGGGAAATTGGCCACGATCGCCACTCCGGCCTGCTCGCCGCAGGTCAAGCGCAGGCGCTCGCGCAGGTTCTTCAGGCCGATGCCGGTGCCGCTGGTGCCCTGTCCGAAACCGAGCCCATCGTCGGCGACCGTCACGGTGACATGGTCATCGAAACCACGCGCGAGAATCCAGATCGTGCCGCCGCCTGGCTTGGGCTCCAGGCCGTGCTTGATCGCATTCTCGACCAGGGTCTGCAGCGCCATCGCCGGCATCTTCACTTCGTGCAGCTCGGTGGGCACCTGCACTTCCACCGCCAGCCGTGCGCCCATGCGGATGCGCAGGATTTCCAGATAGGCGCGGGTACGTTCCAGCTCCACGCCCAGCGTGGAAACCGATTCGTCCACCTGCGGCAGCGAACTGCGCAGGTACTGGATCAGGTGGCCGAGCATCTGCTCGGCGCGCGCCGGGTCGGTGCGGGTCAGCACCTGCGCATTGGCCAGCGAGTTGTACAGGAAGTGCGGCTCGACCTGCGCGTGCAGCAGGTTCAAGCGCGCGACCGACAGTTCCTTTTCCACCTGGGTCTGTTCGGCAGCGGCCTGCTCGTCGCGGCGCTGGTCAGCCACACGGCGACTGATCGCACGGGTCACCGCTTCGGCGTTCTCATAGTTGCTGCCTTCATCCAGTGCCAGCAGATCGGCCCACCAGCCGGCGTCCGGTTCGAACAGCAGGGTCACCGTGCTGGTGCCCTGCCCCGGCGTTACCGTGGCCAGCACACTGTTGCGTTTGATCGCCAGCCGCGCCGGCAGGTTCCAGCGCGACGGTTGCCGGCCGTTCCACAGGTCGACGCGCCGCACATAGGCACGTACCTGCAGACTGCCAGCAGAACTCTCCACCTCTTCCACCCGCGGCAGTTCGCCGACGGCAGCCTCGACCACTGCGAAGGCCTGGCCGGCATCCATCGGCAGTTCGATCTGCCGGCGCTGGCGGCCGGACAAGGTGGCGCCATCGAGGCGACCGGCCACCAGCCAGACCCGGCGCACGTGAGTGATCGCGCTGCCCAGCGCGGAGATCATCAGGAACATCACCAGCAGCCCGAACACCCAGCCTGGGCCGTCGTTCATGCCGCTGAAGATGCCACTCCAGACCATGCCGGCAACGAACAGCGCCGCGGCCCAGGCCAGCAGATGACGGATGATGAGGGAGAAGCTGGCGATCACGGCGGCGCCTTGGTGGAAGGGGTGAGCCGAGCATAGAGCGGCCCTTCGGGCAAACAAGCGATGTGCGACGAAGACCGGGAAAGGGTGGATGGAACCGGTTCTGGTAGGGTTGCCGGCCGGTGGCCGGCACTACCAGGCATCACCGGGTTGCCGGCCAGCGGCCGGCACTACCAGGCATCACCGGGTTGCCGGCCAGCGGCCGGCACTACCAGGCACTACCAGGTTGCCGGCCAGCTGCCGGCAACCGGGGAGGCGCCGGGTGAGCCCGGCGCATTCCCTTATCTGCGCTGGTCGGCGCTGGCGTCACGCACGGCGCGGAACGCCTCGTCCTTGCTCCAGTTCGGCCAGCTGCGCGAATTGGCCAGCTGGTTGCCCAGGGTGTACAGCACTTCCAGGTCGCGGGCGGCGCCAGCGAACACCCAGTCCGGCTGCCACTCGTCGCCCTGCTGGTGGTAACGCTTGGCGGTGTAGTCTTCGGACGCCTTCTTGCCCGCCGCGACGCCACCGTCCACCCAGTCCTGCCCGGCCGACCAGGACAGCGCGGGCACGCCRCGCTTGGCGAACGGGAAGTGGTCGGAGCGGAAGAACAGACCGGCCTCCGGCTTCGGGTCCGGCGTGTAGCGGATGTCCCAGCCCTTGGCCACGTCCTTCAACTGGTCCAGCAGCTCGAAGCGCGCCGCGCCGTAGATGCCGAAATCGCGCGACGGGCCGAACGGCGCCATGCCGTCCATGTTGATCATCGCCACGGTCTTTTCCAGCGGGTACAGCGGGTGCGTTGCGTAGTACTCCGAACCCAGCAGGCCCTTCTCCTCGGCAGTTACCGCCAGGAACACGACCGAACGCTGCGGACGCGGTGCCTTGGCGAAGCCACGCGCCAGTTCAATCAGCGAGGCGGTGCCGCTGGCGTTGTCCAGCGCGCCGTTGAAGATGCGGTCGCCGCGTGCGTCGGGCTCGCCCACGCCGATGTGGTCCCAGTGCGCGCTGTAGATGACGGTCTCGTCCGGATGCGTGCTGCCTTCCAGGCGCGCGGCCACGTTGTGCGAGGTGATCACTTCGGTCTTCACCGCGTACTTCGCATCCAGGCTGGCGCCGGTCAGCGGCACCGGGGTGAAGTCGCGCTGCTGCGCCTTCTTCTTCAGCGCCTCGAAATCCTGCCCGGCCGAGCGGAACAGTTCCACCGCCAGATCGCGCTGGATCCAGCCTTCCAGCAGCGGATGGCTGTCAGCCGGATTGTCGCGCACCACGTCGAACATGGTGTTGGTGTTGGAGCCGGCCACCGTGGCCCAGCCATACGACGCCGGGGCGGTCTCATGCACGATCAGCACGCCGAGTGCGCCCTGGCGTGCGCCTTCTTCGTACTTGTACGGCCAACGGCCATACCAGGTCATGCCCTTGCCGTCGAAGTCGCCCTTGCCGGTTTCGAAGTCCGGGTCGTTGATCAGCACGACGGCGATCTTGCCCTTCAGGTCCACGCCCTTGAAGTCGTCCCAGTTGCGCTCCGGCGCCTTTACGCCGTAACCGAGGAACACCAGCGGTGCCTTGCTGATATCCACGCTGGTCGCACCGTTCATGGCTGCACGCACGGCGATCTGCTTGCCCTGCTCCAGCGCGATGGTCTTGCCGCCCTGCTGCAGCGACAGCTGCGGGGTGCCGACGATGTCGCCCTTGCGCAGCGGCACGGCCTGGGTCCACAGGCGCTTGCCGTCCTTCAGGTCGCCGCCGGGCTGCAGGCCGGCGTCGGCGAACTGCTTGCTGAGGAAGGCGATGGTCTTCTGTTCGCCGGCGGTGGCCGGGGAGCGGCCTTCGTAGGCGTCGGAGGCCAGTTCCTTGACGTCGGCGGAGATCCGCGCGCCATCGAATTTCGGGGTGGCCGCCATCAGTGCGCTCGACACCGACAGGGCCAGCACGCCCAGTACTACTCGCTTCATTGCTCTCTCCAGCAGGGAAATCGTTCTGGAGTGTAAGGGGTAAGAGGTTCGGCAGGGCTGCGCCCTGCACCCGGCAGCCGCGGTAGTGCCGGCCGCTGGCCGGCAACCTCAACAGCAACAGCAGAAGCTGCATTCCGTGGGATGGCGGGGAGGGTCCGGCTGCGGGGGACGCCGTAAACCCATCCTTGGGGGCTTGGCCGCGGCATCCATGCCGCGGACACCCCCGCAACCGGACCCTCCCCGCCTTGGACAGATTTCTGCGATCTGTCGGAACGGCGTTCTGTGATGCTCTTGGTAGGTGTCGACCTTGGTCGACACGCAACAAGAAGGGGTCAGATCCCTTTCCCGGCGGGAAAGGTCTCTGACCCCCACGTGCCTCGAACCGAGGTGTCTTACCAGTTCGGGTCTTCGGCCGGGGCGGCGGCGGGCTTGGGCTTCGGCTTGCTGGCCGGGCGCGCTGCGGCGGCCGGGGCGGCCGATGCGGTTGCGCCGGCGGCGGCCTTGGGCTTGCTGCCCAGCTTCTGGCGCAGTTCGATCTGGCCGGGGCGGAAACCACCGCGCATCGCGTCGACGCCCTCTTCCAGGGTGCCGTAGGACGTCTGCGCGGCAACGCGGTCGATGCGGATGGTGCAGCACGGATGCTCGCTGCGGCCGAGCGAACGGCCGGTCTGCGGGTCCTTCAGCTCTTCGCCCAGGCGCACGGCCTGCCAGCGCTGGCCGACCTGCACGGTGTCACCGCCCTGGCTCAGCACCACCTGGTCGCCATCGACGGACACCACCGACACCGGGAACAGCGTGGTGACGATCGTGCTGCCGATCTGCCCGGACAGCGAGTCCATCATCGAGGCGGCCATGCTGCGGCCATTGACCACGCGCGGCAGCGTGCTCGGGCCGGTCGAGGCCAACTGATGGTCGAAGCTGTCGGACATCACCACCTGGCCGGTGGTGGCATTGACCAGGCGCAGGGTGATGCGGCCGCCACCGGAATACGAGGTCACCTGGCGATCGGACATGCGCAGGTTGCGCACGCTGCGCGGGTACTCGAACCGTTCGATGGTCGGAATCAGGATCAGGTCGGTCGCCAGCTGCTGGCCAACGCGCGCGGTGTCCTGCAGGCGCACGTTGCCACTGTTGATGTGGTCGATCTCGGCCTGCAGTTCGTCGCCGAACTCGCGGTCCAGCACGATGAAACGCTGGGTCTGGGTAAGCGTGTCGGACAGCCGCGCGCGGATCGCCTGGGCGACCTCGTCGGCATTCACCCGGCCATCGCCAACGGCATAGCTGCCCGACTTGGTGCGCGGCAGGGCCACCACGATCTTCGGCTTGCCTTCTTCATCCGGTGCGCGGTACTGGGCAATCTGCGCGCGGACACGCACCTTCCAGTAGCTGCGCATGCTGCGCCGGGTGACATCCGAATCGAAGGAGCTGGCACCGCGCTTGGCGTCTACCTTGACCTGCTCTTCGTAGTTTTCCTTGACGCTGGCCGACGCCGAGCCGCCCTTGGCGGAGGCTTCGCCGGAAGCGCTGGCCGAGGCCGAACCCTTGAAGCTCCAGCCTTCGTCGCTGGCGCGCACGCGGGCGATGGTTTCTTCGTCGAGCTGGCTCACTTCATCCTGCGAGAGGATTTCATAGCCCAGCACCGCGCCCTGCGAGCCGGCAATCATCTGCTGGGAGAACGCGTCGGCGCGGATATCGCCGACGTGTTCACCGTCCACGTCCACATGCAGGCCTGCGCGCAGGCTCTGCATCTGGCTGGCCACGCGTACGCCGTTGACCTGGGCCACGGCCGACTGCAATGCCGCCAGCACCGCCAGTTCCGGGGTGCTGCCGATACCGTCGGCTTCACGCGCGACCTGGGTGGTGCCGCCGAAATCCGGCGTGCCACGCAGGGGCGCTTCCTGCACCGGCGCATTGCTGGCCAGTGCACTGGCAGCCTTGTCCTTGGCCGGAGCGGTTTCTGCCGGTGCATCCTGCTTGCCGCAGGCTGCCAGCAGGGCCGCTGCCAGGCCCAGGCCGATCAATCGAGTCGTCGTACGCATGCGGAGCTGCCTCGTATCAGAGCGAATCCAGCATCGAATCGGCGTTGGACGGCACCTTCACCTTGCTCTTCTTGGCGAAGGTCACAGCCGACTTGGTCGAGCCGTACAGGCCCTTGATGAAGCCCGGCGATTCCTTGGCAACCCAGGCACCGGCGGCCAGCTTGCGGCCAACGGTGGCCATCTGGGTGGCGCCCAGGTTCTTCATGCCGGCCGCAAAGCCGCTGGCTTCGCCGCTCAGCTTCTGTGCTTCGGCAGCCGAGGCCAGCAGCGAGACCAGGCCTTCGGCGTAGTGCTGCTTGGATTCAGCGTTCAGTTCCGGCTGTGCGGCCTGGCGCTCGTCGATGGCGGCCTGGGCGGCTTCGCTGACCGACACCGACTTCTTCATCGCATCGACGTTCACCGAACCGGACGACAGCGCCTGGCGCTCGGCTTCCAGCAGCTGCACCTGCTCGGCCAGGCCGAAGGCACGGGCGAAGGAGCTCTGCGCCTGCAGCGAGTGCGACTGCGAGCTGACGAAACGACGGACCAGCGCTTCCTGCGCGGCTTCGTCCGGGGCGGCAGCGCTGGCGCTGCTGCTGGAGGTGCCGGTGGCGCCGCCGGCCAGGTCCTTCAGCTTGCCGAACTGGGCGTGGGCCGGCATCGACAGGGTAGCGGCCGCGATGGCAACGACGAGAGCGGTATTACGGATCATGGAAGAGTCCTTTGKGAGAGACGGCCGCAATGCGGCGCGCGGGATCGGGGRTAGCAGCGGGTCAGTGCCGAGCACGCTCGGCACCCACCAGGGCCGGTAACGCCGGGCCATGCCCGGCGAGCGCAGCGGTAACGTCAGCGGACCGCCTTGACGTTCAGTTCGTTGATCATCTGCTGGGCGGCCTTTTCGGCAGCCAGCTGCAGTGCATTGGTGCGGGCGACGGTTTCGTTCGGGCCGGTACCGGAGAACTGCACCGGGCCCACCGACGACACGGTGCGCGGGAAGCGACCGGTCACGTCCAGCACCTTGCCGGTGACAGTGACGAACACGCGGGTGTTGCCGCTGGCCGGATCACGGTCGCGCATGCCGACGTCGAGGGTACCGACGGCAATGTACGGGATGTTCGCCGCACGGATGCCGTTGGCGGTATCGCGCAGGGTGGCCGCGGAGAGATCGTTGCCGGTGCTGAAGTCCTTGCGGATGCGCTCGATGCTGAGCAGGCCGCGCGACTCGCCTTCCACGTATTCGGCTTCAACCACTTCGTAGCCGGCGGCGCTGAAGGCACCGGTCATGGCCGTGTTGACTTCGGCGGCGTTGGCCACCTTCCAGCTGATGTTGTCGCTGCGGGCGGTGGTGCTGCCGCCGCTGGTGACCGACACCGAGCCGTTCTGGTTGATGCTGCCGTTGGTGCTGACCGAGTTGCCGCGGAAGCTGTCGCCCTCACGGGTGTTCTCGCTGTAGCTGCTGCTGGCGTCGACGCGGCGGTATTCCTTGTCCTGGAACGACTGCACGGTGTCCTGCGAGCGCGCCATGAACAGGAAGGTCAGCAGCGAGCGCTGTGCGGCGGTGGCACCGGCCACGGCCGAACCGGCATCCAGCTTGGTCTGCAGCAGGGTGGTGTTGATTTCGGCGCGGACGGTGACGCTGTAGGTCTTGGCCTTCTTGTCTTCGTTGTCCGACAGCTGCACGGCGCTGAGCACGTAGCGGTCGATTTCACCGAGGAACTCGGCGCGACGCGATTCGAACAGGCGCAGCTTGGCCGCACCGGATTCGGCGATGTACGCCTCCAGTGCATTGGCCTTGGCCTTGTTCAGGGCCTGCGCACGGGTATCGGCACTCAGGCGCAGGCTGTAGCTGGCCGAACCGGTACCGCGCGAGCTGGCGGTCTGCGCGGCGACCGGCGAGGCCACCGCCAGGGCGATGAGGATGAGCAGGATGGTACGCATCAGCGACATGATTTGATCAACTCCTGGAGGGCTTGGGTCTGTTGCTGCAGCGGGCGTCCGCCTGGCTTCTGCTCGTCCAGCCAGGCGCGCGAGTCGGCGCGCTTGGCGGCGGCGCCGGCGAAGGCATCGAAGCCGGCCAGCAGGGTTTCGTAGCTGGCCGACCACTGGTCGACCTGCCACTGCGTGACCGGCACCACCTTGGTGGCGCCCTTGCGCAGCGGCTGTTCGAAGTACACCTTGCCGGAGAACGGCTCGGTGACCTTGGCGGTGAAGAACGCGCCGAACAGCATCGTCTTCATCGCCGGCGTTTCACTGATGACGCCGTTCTTCAGCGCATCCACCTGCAGGCTGATGACGTAGTCGGCCTCGGGGATCTTCAGCTGGTAGACCTTGCCGTCGGCAAAGCGCGCGGCCATGGCACCGCCGATCACCTGGCCCGAGGCCGGCGGCAGCAGGCCGACACCGGTATTGGACGACAGCGTCTTGGACAGCTCATGGGCCAGCGTGGCGCGCAGCGGACCGGCCCACTTCGGGTCGGGCAGCTTGGCCAGCGTGGCGTCGGACAAGGTCACCGCACCCACCTGCAGGCGACGCGTGGCCGCTTCCGGCAGCTTGGCCTGGGCCAGGGTGGTGGCCAGCACCTGCGACAGGCTGGTATCGGCACCGCCGTACAGCAGATCGGCGACGATCGCATCGATATCGTCGCTGTCCGGGCGGTACTCCTGCACGTCGATGCGCTGCAGGGTAAGCGGATAGGAGGCGATCACCTGGCGCTCGCGGAAATCGAAGAACAGCGCCTGCAGTGCCACTTCCACCAGCACCTTGTACTGGTCGCCGATCGGTTCGACCGATACCAGCTCGCGGTCCAGCGCAGCGGCCAGCACCACGGCACTGGTGGTGCCATCGAGCATCGCCACCGGCTGGTCGATCAGTTCCAGGTTGGCCGGCGCGCGGCGCTTGAGCGCCTGTGCCAGGGTCTGGTTGAGCGGAATCAGGCCACGCTTTTCCAGCACGGCATGCGCATGCGGGGTGGTCGCCTGTACGGCGGCGGCGTCAGCGGTATAGGCAAAGCCGGCCCAGTAGGCCTGCTGCGATTTGTCTGCGGCCTGGCTGGCCAACGGCCATACGGCCAGGCACAGGGCATAGGCAAGCAGGCGCGCAAAAGCGCGCGGTGCGCTCTTCGTCCTTGAAAACATCCAACCGCTCCTCGGTCACGACACACGAATGACAGGCGCGAACACGCCCGCTGGGCGCGAAACATAGCCGCTCCGGGGCAAACCGACAAGTGCTGACCTTGTCGGCTTCAATTTTCCTGCGGCAGGCCGGCCCGTTGCCGCAGCAGGGTCCGCTCTGCCTGGTTCTGGCTCAACGCCGCTGCCGAGGCGAATGCGTCACGCGCGTCCTGCTCCCGCCCCAACTGCTGCAGCAGTTCGCCGCGCACGACCATCAGCGGTGCGTAGCCCTGCAGCCGTGGCTCATCCAGCAGCGGCTGCAATAGTGCCCATGCCGCGAACGCGCCTTCGCTGCGCGACACCGCCACCACCCGGTTCAATGCCACCACCGGCGATGGCATTACCTGCAGCAGCTGCGCATACAGTGCAGCGATGCGCGCCCAGTCGGTGTCTTCGGCACGCCGCGCACTGGCATGGCAGAAGGCGATCCGCGCCTGCAGCACATAGGGGTCATCGCCGCCACCCGCCGACACCGCACGCGCCAGTGCCTGCTGGCCGCGTTCGATCTGCAGCCAGTCCCAGCGCGCCCGGTTCTGCTGGTCCAGCAGGATCGGCGCACCCTGCGCATCCACCCGTGCCGCCGCGCGCGAGGCCTGCAGTTCCATCAGCGCCAACAGGCCCAGTACCGGCGGCACCGGCATGCGATGGGCGAGGATGCGCGCCAGCCGCAGCGCCTCGGCGCACAGCGCCGGTCGCATCCAGTCGTCGCCTGCACTGGCTGCATAGCCTTCGTTGAACACCAGGTAGATCGCCTCCAGCACCGAGGCCAGTCGCTCCGGCAATGCATCAGCACGCGGCACTTCGTAGGGGATCTGCTTCTGCGCCAACGTGCGCTTGGCACGCACGATGCGCTGGGCGATGGTCGGCTCCGGCTGCAGGAACGCGCGGGCGATCTCGGTCGTGGTCAGCCCGCCCAGCAGGCGCAGGCTCAGCGCCACCCGCGCGTCGGCAGGCAGGACTGGATGGCAGGCCACGAACATCAGCCGCAGCAGGTCATCGCCGATGTCGTCTTCCAGCGCCTGGCTGTCGTCGGGCGCGGGCAATGCGGCCGGATGCAGTTCCTCCCCCCATTGCGCATGCTGCTGCGCCACCCGACGGTGCTGGCGCAGCACATCGATGGCGCGGTTGCGCGCGGTGGTCATCAGCCAGGCTCCAGGATTGTCCGGGATGCCCTGCACCGGCCAACGCTCCAGCGCGGCCAGCCAGGTGTCCTGGGCCAGCTCTTCGGCACGACCGACATCGCCGCCGAGCAGGCGCGCCAGGCGCGCGATCAACACTGGCGATTCCATCCGCCAGAGGGTGTCCAGGCGCTGGCTCAGGGCGGGCTCGTGCATGCGCCGATCACAGCATGCGGGCCCGGCCCGCACAAGCGCCGGCGTTCACGCTTCCACGATCGGCTTGAAGCCGCCCCAGAACATGCGCTTGGTATCGAACGGCATGTCCTTCGGGCCGATATGCGCCAGCCGCGGGTCGGCCATCACCTTCTTGTTGATGCGGTCGCGCGCGGCACGCGTGCGGAACACCACGAAGGCCACGATCACCGTTTCGCCCGGCTTGAGCTTCACCGCCTGCGGGAACGAGGTCGATTTCCCGGGTTGCACGTCATCGGCCACGCATTCCATGTACTGCAGCGCGCCATGGTCCTTCCACACTGCGCCGGCCTGGCGGGCAAGGCGGCGATAGGCCGCCACCTTGTCCTGCGGGCACGGCAATACGTAAGCATCCACGTAAGCCATGGGGATTCTCCCTGCGGCGGCCGCTCAGCCCGGCTCGCCATCCATGTGTGCGATTTCCCAGAGATGTCCATCCAGGTCCTGGAAGCCGCGCTGGTACATGAAGCCGTAGTCGCGCCCCGGCTGCGGTTCGCTGGCACCGGCGGCCAGCGCCTTGTCCACCATGGCGTCCACCGCCTTGCGGCTGTCAGCCGACAGGCAGGTGATCACCTCGGTCTGCGCATGCGCATCGGCGATGCCCTTGGTGGTGAACTGCTGGAAGAACGGCTTGACCAGCAGCATCACGAAGATGCTCTCGCTGACCACCATGCAGGCGGCGTTCTCGTCGGTGAAGGCCGGGTTGAAGCTGTAGCCCAACGCGGCGAAGAACGCCTTGGCTTTTTCCAGATCCTGCACGGGCAGGTTGACGAAGATCATCTGCGGTTGCGGTGTACTCATCGGTGCGGTTCCCTGCGATGGATGGAGAAAAGGAAAATCAGGGCTGCTTCATGCAGTTGACCATCCACGGCTTGCCGTAGCGGTCGGTCAACATGCCCCAGCGGTGGGCCCAGAAGGTTTCGGCGATCGGCATCTGCACCTGGCCACCCTCGGCCAGCGCCGCGAAAACGCGCTCGGCTTCTTCGATGCTGTCCACGTCGACGTTGATGGTGGTCGAGCCACCCTCGCCGCCGCCGGGACCATCGGCTGCCATCAGGATCGCCGCGCCGATCTCCAGCTGGCTGTGGGCCACATGGTCGAGGGTGTCGGCCGGCATTTCATTGCAGCCCGGCGAGCCGTCGGACGGCGGCATGTCGCGGTACTTCATTTCCGACGTGACCTGGCCGCCGAGTGCCTTGGCATAGAACGCCATTGCGTCGTGGGCCTGGCCGCTGAAGCCGAGGAAGGGAATCAGTTTCATGGGAATGCTCCGTAGGATGGGATGAATGCGCGACCGTACTCAGGCACGGTCGAGCTGCTCACGCAGACGCTGTTCCTGCTGCTGTAATTCAGGGGTGAAGGCTTCGCCGAAGTCTTCGGCGGAGATCAACGGGCGCAGTTCGAGGGCACCGCCCGCGCCGAAGGGCGCACGGCTGGCCCATTCGGTGGCCTCGTCCAGCGAGCGCACGTCCCACAGCCAGAACCCGGCGATCTGCTCGCCGGCCGGGCCGAACGGGCCGCTCTCGACCCGGGGCGTACCACCACCGAAATGGACGCGCCGGCCGCGCTGAGTGGCATGCAGGCCTTCCCCGGCAAGCATGATGCCGGCGGCCACCAGTTGTTCGTTGTAGGCGCCCATGGTGGCCAGTTCCTGTTCGCTGGGCATGCGCCCGGCTTCGGAATCGGCGTTGGCTTTGACGATCACCATCACTTTCATTGCGGTCTCCGCTGGGCTGCGGGTGCGTGCCCTTCCCTCTTACAACGAACCAGGGGCGCGAGGATCGACACCGTCGTGCAGATTATTTTTCCTGCGGAAAGCGCGCCTTCGGCGGGGATCGGCGAACGGCGGGGCCCCTCCGTGGTGGGGTGGGGTTGGTCGCTGGAAGCTGGGTTTCCGAGTGAAGGCTGGGCGGGTGGGATTGGCGGGGACGCCGTGAATCCGTCCCTGGACGCTTAGCCGCGCCATCCATGGCGCGGATACCCCGCCAACCCCACCCGCCCAGCCCCAGACAGATTCCGGTGGCCGAACCACCACGGGAAGATCAAGAAAAAAGGCAGAAGCAACAGCAACAGCAACAGCAACAGCAAAAGCGGTTGGCTGGCAGCCTTCGCTTTGCGAGCGAAGCGACCCGCGTTTGCCTTTTCCTGTGATTTCCCGTGGTGGACGCCGCAGGAACCTGTCCGTGGCCGGGCGGGTGGGTTGCGCAGGGGCGTAAGCGCCATGGATGGCGCGCCCGAGCCTACAAGGACGTATTCACGGCGTCCCCTGCGCAGCCCACTTGCCCGGCCAACCCGCAGAGATGCAGCTCTTCACGCCCAACCCCACCACGGAGGGGCCCCGCCGTTCGCCAATCCCCGCCGAAGGCGCGCTTCCCGCTCTGCCTTTCGCAGTGCAGCATGCCCCCGCGCAAACCTGCGCGATCATGGACCCCCGCCCCCGCCAGGACTCCGCCATGCAGCAGTACCTGCTTCTGATCTACATCGACCCGTCACTGCTGCGCACACTGCCCATCGACGACTTCAATACGTTGATGCGCGACTGCCTCGCCCATGCCGACAAACTGCAGGCCGAAGGCACGTTGCTGGCCGCGCAGAAACTGCAGCCGATCGAATCAGCGCAGACCCTGCGCGTGCGCGATGGTCACAGCCGGATACTCGATGGCCCCTTCGCCGAAACCCGCGAACTGCTGGCCGGCTTCAACCTGATCGTTGCTCGTGACCGCGATGAGGCCATGCGTATCGCCCAGGGCTTCCCGTGGGCCCGCTTCGGCAGCATCGAGGTGCGGCCGCTGGAAGACATGGACGCCGAGCGCGAACGCTGCGGCGCCCCGGCCGCGGCTATGGCAGCAGCCGTACCCTGATGTCGCGCGGGCCCACGCCTTCGTTGCCGCTGTAGTCGCGCGCACTGGCACGCACGATGTACTCGCCCGGCGGCAACGCCGCCGGCTGCCAGCGCCCGGTTTCCATCAGCCCATCGCGCACGGTGTTGGTCACCAGATAACGGAAGCGGGTGACCGCGCTGCCATGCACGGTGATGCCGCTGTCGGGTGCGTAAGCCACTTTCACCGCCTGCTTCTGCGGTGGCATGCGGTTGAAGACGATGTTCCAGCGCGGCTGCTCGTAGCCCTGCAGTGGCTGCCCGGCGGCATCGAGGATCTGGTAGCCCACCTGGTACGGCCCCAGCCGGCGACGCGGCAGGTTGTTGTCCACCTGGTCCCAGGCTTCCACCACGATCTGCACGCCGCGTCCCTGCCGGGCCAGCATCACCACGCCATCGCTGCCGGCGGCCAGTGGCTGGTCGTTGTCGTCCAGCAGCGCCACATCGGTGATGCGCGGCGCGAAGTGGTCGGCATAGCCCTTGAACCCCAGCGCCACCGCATTGGTCTCGAAACCGCCATTGCCCACGGCCAGGTGCACGTGCGCCTGGTTGTTGATGCTGCCCAGGCGGTCGCCGACGTGGATGCGTGTACCACGGCGCACGCGGATGCGCTCCAGCGTGCCGTCTTCGGCGTACAGCGGCTGCCAGCGCGCGTCGAACGGTTCGCCGCGTGGCGTGCGACCGACGCGCATGTGGATGTATTTCAACCGGTCCACGGCCAGGCCCTCAGCCTGCCCACCGAGGCTCCAGGCGGCAATCGGGCTGCTGATCTTGCCCTCGGCGATCGCCAGTACGGTCTGGCCGACATCGCCGCGCACATCGAAGCCGCCGTGCAGGTGGTGGCGGCTCTCGCCCTGGAAGGTGCCGCGCACCTCGCCGAGCGTGCCCACCACTTCGTGCCAGCCATCCTGCGGTGCCAGTGGCCAGCGCCCGCCACTGTCCGGCAGCGCCGCATCCGAGGCCGGGCCCACCAGCGCCGGTGCGGGCAGTTCACCCACCGGCAACGGGCGCAGGCGATGCAGGCGATAAGCCGCGGAATCGGCCACCAGCAGGGTGCCGTCGGCCTCCACCGCCAGACCGCTGGGGCGCGCCAGGCGTGGCAGGCGGTCATTGCCCAGCAGTGCCAGCTGATGCCCCTGCGGGGTCACCTGCACGATGCGTCCATCCAGGTCACCCACGTACAGCACGCCGTCATGCGTGGTGGCCAGTGACAGCGGGCCATTGATGACCTCCCCGCGGGCAACGACGGTGCTGACCATGCCATCGGTGCCGACGCGCCGCACTGCGTTGTTGAACAGATCGGCCACCAGCAGTGCGCCGTGCGCATCGAAGGCCAGCGCCACCGGTGTATCGAAACGAGCGTCAGCGCCAAGCGCATCGGCGAAGCCCGGGCGGTCGCCGCCGGCCAACGTACGCACGTTGCCATCGGTACCGATCACSCGGATGCGGTCATTCCAGGTATCRGCCACATAGACCTGYCCCTGCGCATCCACGGCGATGCCCATCGGYCCATCGAAGCGCGCCTGCGCGGCAGGACCATCGGCGAAGCCTTGCTGGCCACCGGCCAGCGTCGTCACCTGTCCATCGGTACTGACGCGCCGGATCGCATGATTGCCGGTGTCGGCCACATACAGGTTGCCCTGCGCATCGGCGGCAATACCCGAAGGCGTGTTGAAACTTGCCTGCAGGGCAGGCCCATCAACACGACCCTCGCCCTGCCCCGCTACCGTTTCAATACGGCCATCGGGCAGGCGGCGGCGAATGCGGTTGTTGTCACCGGCATCGGTGAAGTAGACGCTGCCATTGGCACTGGCCAGCAGCGCGTAGGGGTCGGCAAAGCGTGCCTGTGCGGCGGCGCCATCGCGATCACCKGGATGGCCATCACCAGCCAGCAGTTCGATCTGTGCGGTCCAGCCCAGCGGCGTGGCGGCCGGGCCACTCGCTACTGTCGGGCCCGATGCCGGGAACTCCCACCAGGTTGCCGCCAGCGCCACCGCTGTTGCCACCACTACGCCTGCCGCCATCCAATGCCGCCGTGCCATCGTTCCTGTTCGCCTGCCAGACCGTGAAGAGGGTCAGACGATAGTCGCTGCACTCCCGGCTGCCAAGGCCGCGCCGCTGCAAATGCGGGGGTGCTTGTGGTGGCAGCCCTTCGCGGGTTCAAATCAACGCACTTCGCATTCAAATCAACGCACTTTCCAAGGATGGATGCCGTCATGTCCCGACCTACCCTGCCTCTCGCCGCGCTGCTGCTCACCGTGCTGGCGGCAGCATCTGCACACGCCGTCGAGCCCCATCCCGAGGCGCCAGCGCAGGAGATCGCGGATACCCCCTTTTCCGCCTACCAGCAACGGTGGGAGTCGGCGTTGATGATGGCCGGCAGCGGCAACATGCTGGGTGCCATGATCGCGTTCGAACGGCTGATGGACGATCCGTTGTTCGCCCGTCTGGAGCCCGCCGTGCGTGGGCGCAACGCGCAGATCGCCGGTGCCACCGCGTTGATGCAGGATGCCCCCGGCGTTGCCCGCCGCTACCTGCAGCAGGCACTGACCGCGCTGCCGAACGACCCGGCCACGCTGGCCACCCTGGTATCGGTGGAACTGGCCGAGGACAACACCGCCGCCGCAACCCTACACCTGCTGCAAGCGGCCACCCATGCAGATGGCCCAGTGCAGGTTGATATGCAGACCGTCAGCTACCTGCAGTACACGCTGCGTGCGCAGCCGGCTCAACGCATGGCCCTGCTGAAGAGCCTGTTCGACAACCAGTGGACGGGGGATGGCGTTGAACCCACCGGCCTCTGGCTGGTGCTGGCGACATTGCAGGTCGAGCACGGCCGCAGCGCAGAGGCAGCTGCCACGATTGCCCGCATCGATACACCGTTGGAGGTGATCGCATTGCGCAGCGACAAGCGCTTCGACCGCTACGTCGATCGCCGCGATCCGCGGTTCGATCCGCAGCAGGTGGCACAGCGCAAGCTGGATGACCTGCGCGTGTCGGGCCTGCTCGACCGCCGCTTGAATGCCAAGCTGGCTGCGTTCGGCTTCATCCAGCTGATGGTGGGCGAGAACGAGCAGATCGTGCAGTTCACCGATGACATGGCGCGGATGGTCAGTGCCGGCCAGCGTCCTGCGGGTGAGGAGGCAACGTGGCTGGCGTGGCTGCTGGACTACCGCACGCTGGCACTGCGCCGGCTGGATCGCATCGACGACTCTGTGGCGGCCGCACGACTGACCGATGCGGTCGGTGCCCTTGGCCCGGACGCGGCCGAGCACCGCATGAATCTGGCCTTCATGCTGTCTGCCACTGGCCACGAACGCGAGAGCGACACCCTGCTTGCCGGCATGGACGGGCTGTCGCCCTTCGGGCTGGCGGCGCGCGCCTACCTGACCTTCGTGCATGCGCGCGAGAACAACGATCTGGCGGCAGCGGCGGCCGCGCGCGCGGAAATCGTCAGCCACCGCAAGGACGCACCCCAGATCCATATGGAGCTGCTGATTGAAGAAGGCGACATGGAGGCCGCCGCAGCCGCGCTGATAAGCCAACTGGAATCCGCAGAGGATCGCACCGACGCACTGCTCAGCCTGCAGGACATGCGCGTGTATCCCTCGCTGCCCGCGGAGCGGGTGGCCGACGAGCGCTGGCGCGAACTGAAACAGCGTGCCGATGTGCGTGCCGCGATCAACCGCGTCGGCCGGATTGAGCGCTACCCTCTCTACAGCATTTCCACATCGCGCTGATCGCCGGTCATTTTGCCGGCACTTCGATACGGATGCCCATTGCTTCGCGGTAGCGCGTATACAGGGCCATCACCTTGTCCACGTAGGCCAGGGTTTCGGCATACGGTGGCACGCCCTTGTAGCGCGCCACCGCACCGATGCCGGCGTTGTAGGCCGCCGCTGCCAGCGGACGGTCGCCGTTGTAGCGACGCAGCAGCGCGCGCATATAGCGGGCGCCGCCGTCGATGGACTGCTGCGGCGAGAACGGGTCGCGCACGCCGTATTCCAGCGCGGTGTCCGGCATCAGCTGCATCACGCCCTGCGCGCCCTTGCTGGACACCGCCAGCGCGTCGAAATTGCTTTCGGCGTGGGCGATCGCCCGCAACCAGGCATCGTCCACGCCGGTGGCCTTGGCCGCCGCCTTGAACTGTTTTGCGTGCTGGGCCAGCTGGGGCTTGCCGACCTTGCCCAGGCCTTCGTGCGCCGGTTCGCCCGGCGGTGTGGCCACGGTGAACTTCAGGAACACCCGCGAGCCGGGCAGGTTGCGGGTGGAATAGACAAGCTTGCCGTCCTGCTCGCGCTCGTACAGCACGCCACTGAACACGCCCATGTTGCCCCACAGGTTGGGGGTCTGCACGGCGCTGTCGTCGATCTCCTTCGGCGTGCAGCGCGAGCCGGGCTCCGGTGCGGTGGCCAGGCTGACGGTGTTGCCCTGCACGCAGCGGTAGACCATGCGCGCAGCGGCCAGCCCTGGCCACAGGCCAGACAGCAACAACAGCGCGACGAGGGCGGGACGGAGGGACATGGCGGCGGGATGATCCGGCTGCGGCCGCTAACACTGAGTGAATGGGGGTTCGGCCGGGCGGCGCCCGGCACCCGCAGAAGCAACGGCGCCAGCAACAGCAACAGCAACAGCAACAGCGGGCTATCCGTGGGATGGCGGGGT
Organism: Stenotrophomonas sp. 05L414_2; assembly: GCF_056397905.1. Classification (NCBI taxonomy): domain Bacteria; kingdom Pseudomonadati; phylum Pseudomonadota; class Gammaproteobacteria; order Lysobacterales; family Lysobacteraceae; genus Stenotrophomonas; species Stenotrophomonas sp. 05L414_2. The sequence continues at coordinate 133 of NZ_JBFTOJ010000091.1, read as the reverse complement.
GGGTCCGGTTGCAGGGGACGCCGTAAACCCGTCCCTGGGGGCTTGGCCGCGGCATCCATGCCGCGGACACCCCCGCAACCGGACCCACCCCGCCTTCGACAGATTTCCGCGATCTGGGAACGGTGTTCTGTGC
>NZ_JBFTOJ010000090.1:0-16154 GCF_056397905.1 Stenotrophomonas sp. 05L414_2 | reverse complement strand
GTGTTCCGCCGGGCACGCCCGGCGCTACCGTGCCATCATCCCCCCATGAAGATCTATCTTGTCGGCRGCGCCGTGCGCGACCGCCTGTTGCAGCGCCCTGCCGGCGACCGTGACTGGGTCGTCGTCGGCGCCACGCCCGCGCAGATGGAAGCGCAGGGCTACACCGCCGTGGGCCGTGATTTTCCCGTCTTCCTGCACCCGAAGACCGGCGAGGAATACGCGCTGGCCCGCACCGAACGCAAATCCGGCCGTGGCTACCGCGGCTTCGTGGTCGATGCCGATCCGGCGGTGACGCTGGAAGAAGACCTGCAGCGCCGCGACTTCACCATCAATGCCATCGCCTGCGATGAAGACAGCGGCACGCTGGTCGATCCCTATGGCGGTGCGCGCGACCTCGAGCAGCGCGTGCTGCGCCATGTCGGTCCCGCATTCGTTGAAGACCCGCTACGCGTGCTGCGTGCGGCGCGCTTCATGGCCCGCTTCGCCTCGCTCGGTTTCACCGTCGCGCCGGAAACCATGGCGCTGATGCGCGAGGTGGCCGCCAGTGGCGAGCTCGACGCGCTGGTACCGGAACGTGTGTGGCAGGAACTGCGCAAGGCATTGGTGTGCGAGCGCCCATCGGCGTTCCTGCGCACCCTGCACGACGCGCACGCGCTTGGCCCGATACTGCCAGAACTGGAAGCGCTGTACGGCGTACCGCAGCGCGCGGAATTCCATCCGGAAGTCGACACCGGCATCCACCAGGAAATGGTCAGCGACATGGCGGCAAAGCTGGCGCCCGGTGATGACCTGGTCGGCTTCGCCGCACTGACCCACGACCTCGGCAAGGGCCTGACCCCGGCCGAGGAATGGCCGCGCCACATCATGCACGAGCAGCGCGGCATCAAACCGCTGAAAGCACTGTGCGCGCGCCTGAAGATTCCGACCGAGCACCAGCAGTTGGCCGAGGCCGTCTGCCGCGAGCATCTGAACGTGCATCGCATCGACGAACTGCGCGATGCCACCGTGCTGGAACTGCTGGGCCGCTGCGATGCGTTGCGCCGGCCGGAGCGGGTGGCACGCATCGCGCTGTGCTGCGAGGCCGACAAGCGCGGCCGGCTCGGTTTCGAGGACAGCGACTACCCGCAGGGCGAAACACTCAAGCGCCTTCACCGGGCGGCGCTGTCAGTGCAGGCGCGTGACCTGGACACCACACACCTCAAAGGCCCGGCCATTGGTGAGGCGCTGGCCAAGGSGCGTGTACGGGCGATCGCCGCCGCCCGCTGATGCTTATCCGGCACTTTTACCGGTAGTGCCGGCCGCTGGCAGGCAACCACAGCGCTATCAGTGCGCCTTCCCGCGGGTGATCGCCGCCGCGCGTTGCTTCAGCTGCTCCACCGCATCGGGGATCATCTCCATGCCCACGTCCAGGCCGGGGTTCAGCACCAGGCCGACGCCCTCACCGATGCCCGACAGCAGTGCATGCACCGCGATGGGCATGGCGTGGGCAAACTGCGGCAGCTGCTCGTGCCAGATCTCCGCGCGCTCGGGCGCGGTGAACACCGCAAACATCGGCTCGCCGCTTTCGCTGGTCAGCACCAGCGGCGAAATGCTCTCGTCCCAAGCGCCGTCTTCACCGATGGCCTTGTCCAGCAGCACGAACACCGGCGCGGTCAGCAGGCCGTCAAGGAACTGCGAGGCCGTGAGGGTTCCATCCTGGGCCTGCAACAGGCGCACTTCCAGGTCGTTGGCGGGTTCGAACGGCGTTTCGTGGTCCATGGTCGGTTCCGGTACGTGGTTGCTGGCTGCAACTTTAGCAGGCCCGGCATCCGGCTACGTACACCTCGTTCCGCAGCGGAATCGACCTCAGCGGCCGATCAGGCTTTCCGCCGGAATGCCCAGGTTGCGGTGCAGATTGCGGATCATCTCCAGGGTCCAATCCGCGCTTGCGATTCAATACCTCATATACGCGGTTGAGCTGACCAATCGAGGGCACCAGATCCTTGACGGTCAGACCGCCCTGCTCCATGCGGAAGCGGATCGCTTCAATCGGGTCCGGCAGCTCGATCGGATAGTGCTTCGCTTCGTAGGCCTCCACCAAGGTGGCGAGAATCTCGAAACGATCTCCCTCTTCGCTATCCAGCGCAGGTTCGTTCTCGAAATAGGCCTCCAGCTCGCGCAACGCGTTCTGGTAGTCGACTTCTGTGCGAACAGGACGAATGTTCATGGAAACTCCGCAGTACAAGCGCCAACCAGATCATAAGCCGCACGCAGCACTTCAGTTATACGGTCAGCCCCCACCGTGTCCATGCCGCCACATCCACCCCGCCACCGCCAGCCCGGCCACCACCACCAGCATCACCGGCAGGCCGAAGCGGTGCCGGAACGGGATCGGCACCCCGCCGAGCTGCTGGTCCATGCTTTCGGTATCCAGCACCCAGCCGTGCTCGCAGCCGGTGCAGGCCAGCTCGTAGCGGCGCTGGTAGACGAAGCCGAACAGCAGGTCGATGCGCGCCATCCTGTAGCGCAGCTGCGGGGCGAATTCGGTTTCGGTCTGGCAGCGCAGGCAGTGGTGCGATTCGGTGGGGCCGACAATCAGCACCCGTTCGTGTTGGCCGATCAGCAGCAGGTTCAGCCCTCCTTGCAGGCGGGCTGGGCCAGCAGCCAGGCCTCGGCCGCCGCCACCGTGGCGGCATCGCCGACGGTGGCCTGGTCCGGCGCGATCTTCCGCCCGTCGCCATTTCCATTGCGATCGCGCATGACGCTGGTGGTCAGCACCAACGCGCTGCCGTCCACCAGCCGGCGCACCACGTTGGCCGTCGATACACCCGCCGTGGGCTGTCCGAAACTGCGGGTCTGCGCCCGGCCTCGGAACGCCAGTACGGTCGCTTCGCCGGAACTGGCGGTGCGCGGGCCGGTCAACACCGCCACCGGCGCGCCAACCTGGCGGGGCAGATAGCCGGGCTGGCCGAAATCCAGGCGCGTCGCCTCGCCCATGCGCACGCCACTGGCAGTGGTCTGCCAGCGTACCGGACCGTCGGCGGTCTCGAATGAGCCCACGTCCTCGATACCCATCGCCGAAGTGCGCAGCAGCGGCGCAACGCCCAGCAGCATCGGCCACATGTTGCCGCCGGTGTTGTCGCGCAGGTCGACGATCCAGCCACAGCGAGGCGTGCTGTCCTTTTCACGGATGGCGTTCTGCCAACGCACCGCACGCTGGATGTTCTGTTGCTGCAGCTGCTGCGGCGGCGCACCGGGGTCTGCCGCATAGCCCTCGATCAGCACCTGGCCGATACGCGGGTCACGTGCGCGAGTGGCGTCGCTTTCGCTGCGGGCAGCAGCGGTGGCGTTTTCGCGGGCGAAACGCTCCACGCGTTGCTGCTGTCGTTGCGGGGTCATCCAGCTGCCGTGACCGCCTGAACTGCGACCGATGGCCTCGGCCAGGACGGTCCGGACCTTGGCCGGATCGCCCTGCGCATCCTTCAGGCGCGTGCGCGTGGCAGGCCAATCGACCCTGCCTCGGTACAGCGCCTCGCGTTCAAGCATGTCCAGCAGCTGTGCCTGTGCGGCGGGTGATGGAATCTCGATGGCGTCAGCCGCAGTGGCGGCGGTCGTTGCCAGCAGCGCGGCGATGAGGAGGGCACGTCCCGGCAATCCTTTGCTGTTCCGCATCGACATCTCCCTGTCGTTGAATGAAGGCGAAGCATAACGCCTTGGCCGCCGCGCGGCGTGTCGCATCAGGCACGTCAGGATCGGACTGCGATTTACAACTTTGCCCATGTCGGCACGCTGGCAAACGCGCGAAGGTCGCTGTGCCGGCGCCACCTGCGCCGGCCGGGATTGGCGTCCTGAATCAATGAGCAAAGATGACCGATTGCCTCGATGCAGGCACTCGCGACAATGCACCACCTGCCGGTCCATGGCGGGCGGTGCGTGGGGACCCTTGGGTCCGTCGGCTTCTTCTTTGCTCTTGACCGGCACGCCAACCCGCACCGCCCGCCACCTTGCATTCCGCAGGTGGCCCAGCCCTGTGAGGTTGTTGCCATGACCACGCTCCACCCCACCTATCCGCGCCTGCACACATTGCTGGGCGATGCCCTGCCCGACCTGCAGCTGCCCAACGCCACCGCCGAGGCGCTGGAAGACGCGCTGGCCGAAGCCGATGAAGCTGCTCCCACGCCCGCCTTCTTCAAGCGGCTGCGCGACGTCACGCGCTGCCACGCCGCTGACGGCGAGCCGTGGACGGAACTGCGCATCACGCCGGCACGGGCGCGCGATCTGGCCTGCACCACGCGCTGCCTGCTGGCGTTGTCGGCGCTGGGGGGTGTGCTGCTGGCGACGCAGGCAGCGCGTGAACTGGACGACGCGGAAGCGCAGTGCCCGCCGCTGACGGAGGAAGGGCTGTTGCACGCGGTGCAGCTGCTGGCCGATCACGCGGGCGCGTTGCTGGGGCGTACGCCGTTGTAATACAGCGGCGTTGGGATTGCTTGATTGGTAGCCAGGGCGTGTCGACCGAGGTCGACACCTACCAGAGCAGGTCATGGCGCTGGAGGGATTCGTGCCGACCCAGGTCGGCACCCAACAGAGCGGGTCATGCCGCTGGAGGGATTCGTGTCGACCGAGGTCGACACCTACCAGAGCGGATCATGGCGCCGGGGGGATTCGTGCCGACCTGGGTCGGCACCCACCAGAGCGGGTCATGGCGTCGGTTGGATTCGTGTCGACCAAGGTCGACACCCACCCAAGCGGAGGTCGTCACCAGTCCGCGCGCAGGCCGATGTTGCCTTCGATGATGCGGCGCTTGCCGTTGTCGCTGCCACCAACCTCGCGGGTGTAGTCGGCCACGGCATACGCGCTGATCGTGCGGTTGAAGCGCCCGACCACGCCGACACCGGCCTCCACAGCACGCGAGCGCTGCGAATTGATGATCGCGTCGCTGTCGAACAGGATGCGGTCCTCGCCCGAACGGCCATGCCAGTAGTTCAACTTGAAGTACGGCTGCCAGCCGTTGTCGGCCAACTGGTAATCGCCCGCCAGGCGCAGGCCGACGCGGCCGGTCCAGGCGTTGTCGTTGTCGAAGGAAACGGTGGACACCAGATCACGCTGGTCATCCAGTGAACTGCGCTGCCAGATGACCTGCAGCTGCGGTTCCAGCCACCACGATGACTGCCCGAACTGCAGCAGTGGCTTGCCCGCTTCCAGCGACAGCGTGGTGCCGTCGCCCTTGAGGTCGATGCCCAGCCCGCGCGAGGAGCGCGTGCGGCCGTCGTAGCGGCTCTGCATCGCCACCGCGTCGATGTAGCCGCCGCTGCTGTCGGTCAACGTCCAGTACAGGCCCACGTGCTTGTCGTCCAACCGGCTCTGGCCGACCAACACGTTGTCCCAGCCCACGGCCAGGCCGGTGATCCTGCCATCGGCGCGGGTGCGGCCGACGAACACGCCGATCTGGTTGCGGTGGCTGTCACCGCTGGCAGCCCACACATCCAGGCCTGCCTGCACACCCATCACGTCACCATCGAAGCCGGGCCGTGCATCGCCTTTCCAGTGGATCTCGCTGCTCTGCCCGACCAGCCGTCCCCATGCCGTGCGGAAGGCGCCCTGGTTGTACAGCAGGCGCTGTTCGCCCTGGCGCTCATGGAAGGTCCCCAGGCTGGCCAGCGAGGTCTCGCGCAGCAGCGGTGGCACCACGGCGTAGGCCGCGGTCTCCAGGCGGTACAGCGGCACCAGGCCGTTCTCGTTCGGCGCGGCGGGCCTTGCCCCCGCACTGGGCGGCGGCGAACCGGTACCGGGCAGGCTGCCACCGGCCACCGGCACGTCCGGTACGGGTGGATCACTGGGCGGCGCTACGGGCGCAGGTTCCGGCGGCGGTGGCGGCGGTGCCGTCTCGCCTGCGGTCAGGTCCGGATCGATGGCACCCTCTGGCGGCGGTGGGGGTGCCGGGGGAATCGGCGGCGGTGGCGCCACCGGTGGCGTCGGCGGTGGCGGCGGCAGTACTTCGCCGCCGCCGTTCGGCGCGGGCGTCGGCCCGGCCGCCAATGTCGAACGCAGGTACCAGTTCTCGCCGGTGCCGGCGCTGACGCCACCCTTGAACAGGAAATACTCGTAGGCACCGGCCGAGACCGGTGCGAACAACGAGAACGCGCCTGGCGCGGTGGTTGCGCCGTTCAGCGCCTGCACCACCAGGATACCGTCGACCAGCGTGGCCGCTCCTCCGCCACCGGTGTTGATGATGCCCAGGCCGGTGCTGCCGGTGGCGCTGCCGCCATCAAAGACCAGGCGGTCGCTGGCTGAGTCGTCTGCACCCAGCACGGTCTGCAGGTACACGCCACCGCCGTCGCCGCGGTAGTTGCCACGGATGGTGAAGGCATCGCCGGCGCCGCTGTTGTTGGTCAGATCAATGCGTCCGGCGTTGACCATGTTCACCAGCGCAGCTGCCGCGAAGGGACGGATCGCATGGTTGCCGCCACCGCCGAACAGCGTGCTGGTCTCGTCCACGTTCAAGCTGCCGGTGCCGGTGGCACTGTCGCCCAGCACCAGGTCGCCATCGAAGGTGAGCTCGGTGCTGCTGGCCAGGCTGATCGCTTCCCAGTTCTGGAAGCGTCCGACGCCAGCGGTCTTGACGTTGTTGAAGCTGAGGCGATCGCTGCCGGTGCCACCATCGAACAGCGGTACAGCGCCCAGGTTGGCCTGGTTGAGATTGCCCAGGGTCGCGACGTCATCGTCGGGGCCCATGTCGATGGCGCCGTAGACAATGCCGCCGCCATTCCAGTTGAAGGTGTCGTTGCCGGTGCTCAGCAGCACCTGGCCACGCACCGTGCCAMCGGTGATGGTGACGCTGTCGGCGCCGCCACTGACGCTGATGTTGCCGCCGATGTAGGCGTCGTTGGAGATGATGATGGTGTCGGTGTCGAAGCCGGTGACCACGTTGCCGTCGACGGTGCCGCCGGACATGTCCCACAGGTTCTTGTCCAGTTTCATGTTGACGCGGCCGATGCGGCCGCCGGTCATCCACGCCTGGTCGCCATCTTCGAACGCGCCGACGATGCGGCCACCGCTCATGCGGAAGGTGTCGATGTTGTCGCCCTGCTGCAGGGCGCCGATGGTGCCGCCGGTCATGACGAAATCATCGCGGCCACTGCCCTGCGTCACCAGCCCGGTGATGGTGCCGGCGTTGACGGTCAGCTGGTCATCGCCATTGCCCTGGTCGAGGCTGTCGATGGTGCCGCCGCTGAGCAGCAGCACGTCGTTGCCATCGCCCTGCTGCACGCCGCCGCTGATGCTGCCGGCCAGCATCTGCAGACGATCGTTGCCGGCACCGAACTGCACGCCGCTGCTGCCACTGATGGTGCCGCGGTTGACCAGTTCGCTGTCGCCGGCACCGCTGAACTGCAGTGCGATACCGCTGCCGGAACTGATGCTGCCGGTGTTGTCGACGCGGCTACCGCCGCCAAGCTGTACCGCGGTACCGCTCGCCGAGCTGATGGCACCGAGATTGGTGAGCACGTGCCCGCCAGCGCCGAGCAGGGAGACGGCGCTGCCCGCGCCGGCCTGCTGCAGCTGCGCGCCATTGCCAACATTCACGGTGATGCCCGTCGCGCCACTGGCGCTGATGGCTGCTGTCTCGGGATTGGGGGCGGTGCTGCTGCAGGTGACGGTCTGCCCGGCCACGGGAGCCGTTGCATCGCACCCTGCCCAGGCGGCAGGGGCGGACAGGGCGAGCAGCGAGGGCATCGCCAGGATCTGCAGCAGGGAAACGGTCAAGCGGTGCTGGCGGAACCCGCGCGGGACGACATGGGACATACAGCACTCCTGGGTCGGGGGATCAGGAACTGCGGATGCTCTGTACGACACTGCTGATGCAGTCTGCCCTGCCATGAATGGTTTCGATAGGTGAACTTATCGGCAGTCGGTCACGCTTTCGTTGTGAAACCGGGAAGCAGTCACGCAGCCCGCATGTCGATGAACCGATTCATTTCCCATCGCCCGGATGGAACATCCACGCATGGCGTGGATCTACAGCAGACATGCCACGTGTGGATGGGCCATGGATCCGCGCCACGCGTGGATGAACCGTGGCGCCACACCACACACGGATGGGCCATGCCCAGTAGATCCACGCCATGCGTGGATGGGCCGTTTTCCACGATCTTCGTCCGCGCTCAGATCTTCAGATAAATGCGACGTCGGTCCAACCACCACGCCACGCCCCACCACAGCGCGACGAACGCCAGCGCCTGCAGCATCGAGGCCAGCTCCAGCGCCTGTGGCATTGCTGCGGCCAACTGTTGCCAGACCCAACTCCAGGCGCYGGTGGCCAACAGGATCACCGACATCACCGAGGCACCCAGATAGGCGGTGATGGCATTGACGCCGAAGCGCCGGCCCAGTGCCGGCCATCCCTTGCGGTCGATCAGCAGGTGGCCCAGCCACAATGCCAGCGCGGCCAGGCCACCGGTCCACAGCACGTAGCTGGGCGTCCACAGCTGCTTGTTGAGCGGCAGTACGGTTGCCAGCAGCAGGCCAAGCACGGCGGTGACCGCACCCAGCGCGGCCAATGCACCGGCGCGGCCACTGCGCAGCAGGCCACCTGCCAGCAGGCCCAGCACGGTGCTGGCCAATGCGCCCAGRCTGCTCAGCAATCCTTCCGGGTCATGGCCCAGACCGGTATCGGCCTGCCATTGGTAGATCCATGGCGCGAACAAGGTGGTATCCAGGCGACTGGCCGGGTTGGTCCACGGCGCCAGGTCACCCACGCCCAGCAGCAGCGCGGCGTAACCCACCAGCAGCGCCACCAGCGCGGCCGCCTGCACGCGCGGGCGCGCATACACCGCCAGCACGCCCACCACGGCCGCGCACAGCGCAATGCGCTGCAGCACGCCCCAGATGCGGAAATGGTGCGTGTGCAATGCCCACCACACCAGCAGGTGCAGCAGCACACCGGCAACGGCGATGCGCAGCGCGCGTTCCAGCACGCCACGTGCAAGCGCAGGCCGTGCGGCCGCATCCAGCGCGCGCGGTGCCACGCTGAAGGCCATCGACACGCCAACAAGGAACAGGAAGAACGGGAACACCAGATCGGTCGGCGTACAGCCGTGCCAGTCGGAATGGCGCAGCGGTGCGAACACCGCGCTCCAGTCGCCTGGGTTGTTGACCAGCAGCATCGCCGCCACGGTCATGCCGCGCAGGGCGTCGATCGAGCCCAACCGGCGTGGCGGCGCGCTGCTCATCGTCAGGCCGCCTCGTACTGGCCGGCGATCCACGTACCACGCACCTGCAGCGCGTCGTCCAGCAGCACCAGGTCGGCCTGGTAGCCCTCGGCGATGTAGCCCAGGCGATCATCGACGTTGAGGAACTGCGCCGGATAGGTCGATGCCATGCGCGCGGCTTCGGCCAGCGGCTGGCGCAGCAACTGCACGGTGTTGCGCACGGCAGTGGCCATGTCCAGCGCCGAACCGGCCAGCGAGCCGGCCGCGTTGCGCACCACGCCGTCGATGGCAGTAATGGTTTCGCCATACAGCACGTAGCTCGGATCGTCGGCACCGACCGGCGGCATCGCATCGGTCACCAGCAGCAGGCGGCCACGCGGCTTGGCCGCCAGCGCCACCCGCAGGCTGGCCGGATGCACGTGCACGCCATCGACGATGATGCCGATCCAGCTGTCGCGATCTTCCAGTGCCGCGCCGACTGCGCCGGGTTCGCGGCCCTGCAGCGGTGACATCGCGTTGTACAGATGGGTGAAGCCACGCACGCCGGCATCGAGGCCGGCACGGATCTCTTCATAGGTGCCGGCTGTGTGGCCAGCGGCGACGATCACACCGCGCTCGACCAGCGCACGGATGGTCTCCAGCGGCACGCGCTCGGGCGCCAGGGTCAGCAGGGTCACGCCGTTGTCCAGCGACGACGCCAGTTCGATTTCCTGCTCGTCCGGCACGCGGAACTTGCTGGCATCGTGCGTGCCCTTGCGCGCCGGTGCGATGTAAGGGCCTTCCAGGTGGATGCCGATCACGCCGGGCACGCCCTGTGCGATCGCCTGGCGCATCGCGCCGATCGCCTCGCGCATCACGACCACGTCGTCACTGATCAGGGTCGGCAGCATTGCCGTGGTGCCGAAGCGGCGATGCGCACGGGCAATCGTACGCAGCGACTCGACGTCGGGCGTGTTGTTGAACAGCGCGCCGCCACCGCCATTGACCTGTACATCGATGAAGCCGGGCAGCAGCCAGCCACCGCCCAGATCCACCTGCTCGTCGGCCGTACCCAGCTGTGGCGCCGCGTCGGGCAGCAGCGCGCTGATGTGGCCGTCTTCGATCACCACCGCAAGATCATCGCGGAACTCATCGCCGGCAAGAATGCGGGCATTGCGCAGGACGGTTGCCATCACACCGTCTCCGTCACCTTGTTCAGATGCGGCGGCAGATCCGGGTTGAAGCCGCGGCGCAGCGCCAGTGCATTGATCGCGCGATAGAAGCTCTGCACCGTCAGCAGCGGCGCGCACAGCGGATGCGGCGCGGCAGCGACCGGCAGGTTGCCGCCGGCACCGGCCAGCCACACCTTGGCGCCACGTGCGGTGAACTCTTCAGCCACGGCACGGGTACCGGCGCCGGTCTCATCGGGCTGTGCAAAGGCCAGCACCGGGAAGCCGCGATCGACCAGCGCCATCGGACCATGCTTGACCTCGGCCGAGCTGTAGGCCTCGGCATGCAGGCTGCAGGTTTCCTTGAACTTCAGCGCCGCTTCCTGCGCCGCGCCCAGGCCGAGGCCACGGCCGAGCACGAACAGGTTGTTGGCCTCCACCAGGCCATCGGTCACCGCGCTCCAGTCGCATTGCCAGGCCTCGCGCATGGCATCGGGCAGCAGGTCCAGAGCGTTGCGCAGCGCGCTGTCCTGCTTCCAGTACGCGGCCAGCTGCAGCAGCGCGGACAACGAAGCGAGGTAGCTCTTGGTCGCCGCCACGCTCTTCTCCACGCCGGCATGCAGCGGAATGACCGTGTCGGCCAGTTGTGCCAGCGGAGAATCCTCGACGTTGACCAGCGCCACCACGCGCGCGCCAGCGGCCTTGGCCGCTTCGGCATTGCGCAGCAGGTCCGGGCTCTTGCCGGACTGCGAGATGACAATGAACAACGCACCGCGCAGCTGCAGCGGTGCGGCGTAGACCGAACCCACCGATGGCGAGGCCGAGGCAACGACCAGGCCCAGCTGGGTTTCCAGCAGGTACTTGCCGTAGGTGGCGGCATGGTCGGAGCTGCCACGTGCGCAGGTCACCACGAACGGCGGCGGCGCAGCGCGCAGGCTGGCTGCCAGCGTCTCCATCACGGCGTGGTTGCGGGCGAACTGGCGGGCAACGACCTCGGCCGCTTCGGCGGCCTCGGCGAACATCAGGGTGGCGGTGGGATCGGACAGCGACATGGCAGGCTCAGGAAGGATCGGAAGGAAGGGGGCGCGCGGCGGCAGGACGCATCGGTGCGGTCGAGCCGCGCACCACCAGTTGCGGCACGAAGCCCTGGTTGTGCAGCGGCGCCGGCGCATCGTCGTAGGCATCGCTGCGCAGCTGTGCGATCAGCAGGCGCGCGGCATGGCGGGCGATGTCTTCGGTGGCCTGCTTGGCGGTGGTCAGCGGCGGCCACGACTGGCGCGAGAACGGACTGTCCTCGAAGCCGGCAATGGACAGGTCGTAGGGCACGTTCATGCCGGCCGACTTCGCTGCGGCCAGCACGCCGGCGGCGATTTCATCGTTGGAACCGAAGATGGCGGTGGGCGGTTCGCGCAGTGCCAGCAGGCGCCGCGCACCGCGGAAACCATCGTCGAAGGTGTAGTCGCCCTGCACCACCAAATGCTTGTCCACGGTCATGCCGTAGTCCTTCAGCGCGGCCTCGTAACCGGCGTAGCGTTCGCCCGAAGAACGGTGCGAGGTGCCACCCCAGAGGAAGCCGATGCGCTGGTGGCCCAGCTGGATCAGGTGCTCGGTGATTTCATAGGCGGCTTCGCGGTCGTCGACGAACACGCAGGCGCCATCGGCCGGATCTTCGGTAGCGGCGATGATCCGCACCAGCTTGATGCCGCGCGCGGTGAGCGCCTGGACCAGGTCGCGACGTTCGGACATCGGTGCGGTCAGCACCAGCCCGGCCAGGCGCGAGCGCTGCACCCAGTCGGCCAGTTCATCGGCCAGCAGCGGCGAACTGGAATCGCACGGATGGATCTGCAGGCCGAAGCCGGTTTCGCGGCAGGCCGCGAGCACACCGTTCTGCACGCCGATGATGTGGTACGGGTTGGGGTTGTCGTACACCAGCCCGATCACGAAGGTGGTGCCGCTGCGCAGGTTGCGCGCCGACGGATCGGGTTCGTAGTCGAGCTCGGCAATGGCACGCAGCACCCGTGCACGAGTGGCCTGCATCACCGAGGGCTCGTTGTTGATCACCCGCGACACCGTCTTCAGCGAGACCTTGGCCTTTTCGGCAACGTCCTTGATGGTCGCTCTGCGCATCGGCTTTTCCTGGGGTTGGCTGCCGTCCATCATCGCCGATCAGACCTTGTCCTGCGGCAGGCCGACGCGATGGCCGACCACCGAGTAGAACAGGATGTACAGGTAGCAGGGCACCATCAGCAGCAGGAACACCAGCTGGAAGTCGATGTGCTGCTTGAGCACGGCAAACAGCTGCGGAATGATCGCACCGCCGGCGATGCCCATGACCAGCAGCGCCGAACCGGTTTCGGTGAAGCGGCCCAGGCCACGGATCGCCAGCGGGAAGATCGCCGGCCACATCATCGCGTTGGCAAAGCCCAGCAGTGCCACGAAGGCGACCGACACATAGCCGTGGGTGAAGAAAGCGCCCAGGCAGAACAGCACGCCCAGTACCGCCGAGACGGTCAGGTAGCGCGACTGCGAGACCACTCGCGGGATCAACACCAGGCCGACCACGTAGCCGATGAGCATCGCAAACAGGGTGAACGCGGTGAACATCTTGGTCTGGTCCAGCGGCAGGTCGAAGCCATGACCGTAGGTACCGATGGCATCTCCGGCCATCACTTCCACGCCGACGTAGACGAACAGGCAGAGCACGCCCAGCCAAAGATGCGGGAACTGGAAGATGCTGCTGCGCTCGGCCTTGCCTGGCACGCCGGCCGGTGTGGCATTGGCCTCGGAGGCCTTGATTTCGGGCAGCGGCGAGAACAATACCGCCACCGCCAGCAGCACCAGCAAACCGGCCATGGCCAGATACGGCGCGTGGATCTTGGCCGCGAACTGGTTGAGCAGCGTGGCCTTGGTGGCCGCATCGGCGGCCTGCACCTGGGCGTCGAGATCACCGATGCCATGCAGCACCAGGGTGCCGATCAATATCGGCGCAAGGATGCCAGCGATCTTGTTGCAGATGCCCATCATCGCGATGCGCCGTGCGGCGGTTTCGATCGGGCCGAGGATGGAGATGTACGGGTTGATCGCGGTCTGCAGCAGCGCAAGGCCGCTACCGATCACGAACAGGCCGCCCAGTGCACCGGGATACCAGCGCTGGGTGGCGAATTCACCGAACAGCGCCGCACCACCGGCCATCACCAGCAGGCTCAGGCTCAGGCCTTTTTTCATGCCGGTGCGGCGCAGGATCCACGACGCCGGCAGGGCCAGGAAGAAGTAAGACAGGTAGAACACCATCAGCACCAGGAAGGCGCCGACCTCGCTCAGCTCGAAGGCGAGTTTGACGAAGGTGATCAACGGGCCGTTGAGCCAGGTGAAGAAGCCGATCAGGAAGAACAGCACGCCGACGATGGCGATGGACGAGGCCACGTTCGGGCGTGCGCTTGCAGCGGGGACGGCTGACATCAGGAAGGCTCCTGCGGCGACGGCCGCAGAACACGGCGTCGGAGAGTGGCTGGGAACAACGTTGTCACATTCTTTCGATGGACAGCGACCGTTTGTCAACTTCCATGCGCGGGTCACCACACCCCATGTTGCACTGCGCAAGCGCGTTGCACGGCCATCCGCTGAATGCGCTTGGCCCTTGAAGCCCCTTGCTGCAACGGTTCCGCCCGGGATGCAGTACTCACGCCATGTAAACGTTTACGGCGATCTGCATTCGTTGCGGCGCAGCAACGAAAGTGTCACGAACTCGTTGACATCGTTGTCAACGCGGTTACAGACTCCGCCCAATCGCCGGCTCCATCGTTGCCCTTCCCGGGGCCGGCCCCACCTGCAGCAGGAGCCCGCGTGACCGCCAGCCATCCCGCCCCGGCCCATGTCCTGTCCCGCGTCGCGCCCTCGTTCCTGGCTGCCGACGTTGGCGGCACCCATGTGCGTGTCGCCCGGGTCCAGGCCAGCGGCGACGATGCCCATCCGGTGCAGGTGCTCGATTACCGCAAGTACCGCAACGCCGACCACGCCGGGCTCAGCGCGATCCTCGCCGACTTCCTGGCCGAAGGCCCACGCCCGTCGCATTGCGTGGTCGCCACCGCCGGCTACGCCCGCGAAGACGGCACGGTGATCACCGCCAACGTGCCGTGGCCGTTGTCGGCGCGGCAGATCGAGGCCGACGTCGGCCTGCAGCGGGTGCACATCGTCAACGACTTCGAAGCGGTGGCCTACGCGGCCGCGCAGGTCGATGCCAGCGGCGTGCTGCACCTGTGCGGCCCGGAAACGGCGCCGCGCGGCCCGACCCTGGTGGTCGGCCCCGGCACGGGCCTGGGCGCGGCGCTGTGGATTCCCACCGCCAACGGCCCGGTGGTGCTCGCCACCGAAGCCGGGCAGCCGACCCTGGCCGCCAGCACCGAACTGGAAATGGCGATCGTCCGCCATATGCAGCGCGACCGCGCGCACGTGTCGATCGAACATGCCCTTTCCGGTCCCGGCCTGATGAACCTGTACCGCGCGATCTGCGCGCTGCAGGGGCAGGCACCGGCGCTGGCCAGCCCCGATGCGGTCACCGCTGCGGCGATGACCGGCACCGATCCGCTGGCGCGTCAGGCGCTGGATGTGTTCTGCGGCCTGCTCGGCAGCACCATCGGCGACATGGCCCTGTTCTATGGCGCCCACGGCGGGGTCTACCTGGCCGGCGGGATCCTGCCGCAGATCCGCGAGTACCTGCGTACCAGCACCTTCGTCGAACGCTACCTGCAGAAGGGGCCGATGGGCGAGGCGCTGGCACGCATCCCGGTGAAGGTGGTCGAGCACGGACAGCTGGGCGTGATCGGCGCTGCCAGCTGGTACCTGCTCCACGCCGACGCCTGAACCTGCAATCGGCTTCAACGCAATCGCAGCACGCAGTACGTGGCACGCCAATGCCGGGACATCGCCGCCGCCCCGCGCACGTCATCGCAACCGCAATCCCATATCGCCGCCGGCATCCAATCGAGTGATGAGGAGAGACATCATGAATACCCGCAAGACCTTGCTTTCGGCCGCCATCGTCAGCTGCATCGCCTTCAGTGCGCACGCGCAGCAGGCCGCCCCGACCGCCACCGATCTGGACACCGTCACCGTTACCGGTATCCGCGGTTCGATGGAGAAGTCGCTGGACACCAAGCGCGAAGCCAATGCGCGCGTGGAAGTGGTCACCGCCGAAGACGTGGGCAAGCTGCCGGCGCACAACGTCGCCGACACCCTGCAGCGCCTGCCGGGCGTCAACATCAGCTCGTCCAGCGCCGATGAGGGCGGCTTCGACGAAGCCGACCGTGTCAGCCTGCGCGGCACCAGCCCCAGCCTCACCCAGACCCTGATCAACGGCCACACCGTCGGTTCGGCCGACTGGTTCGTGCTCAGCCAGGGCAACAACGTCGGCCGCAGCGTCAGCTACTCGCTGCTGCCGTCGGAACTGGTCAGCTCGGTGGAAGTGAACAAGTCCTCGCAGGCCAAGCTGCAGGACGGTGGCACCACCGGTACCGTCAACATCATCACCCGCAAGCCGCTGGAGTTCTCCAAGCAGTTCACCGCTGAAGGCTCGATCGGCATGGTGCGCTCGGACCAGGCCAAGTCGAACGACCCGCAGTACTCGGCATTGTTCAACTACAAGAACGAAGAAAACACCTTCGGCGTGATGGTGCAGGGCTTCAGCCAGAAGCGCGAACTGCGCCGTGAAGCGCAGGAAATTCCGGGTGGCTTCTTCCAGATCGGTCCCAAGGATCCGGTGGCCCTGACCAATCCGGACCTAATCGGCGTCAACGTTCCCGGCCTGCTGGGTTCGACCCTGTTC
>NZ_JBFTOJ010000089.1:0-16155 GCF_056397905.1 Stenotrophomonas sp. 05L414_2 | reverse complement strand
GGAAGCCGCCGGGCATGGCCCGGCGCTACCGTTTTACGAGCGCAGCTCGACGCCGATCGCTTCGGCGGCATCACGCGCGATGGCACGTGCTTCGTCGACGGTCTCCGCGCGCGCCAGGGTCACGCCCACGCGACGATGGCCATGCACGCTGGGTTTGCCGAACAGGCGCACGGCGGTGTCCGGCACCTGCAATGCAGCGGCGACGTTGTTGAAGTACGGCACGCCTTCGCCATGCGCCAGCAGCGCGCACGAGGCCGATGGGCCACTCTGGCGGATCACCGGGATCGGCAGGCCGAGGATGGCCCGCGAATGCAGCGCGAACTCGCTCAGCTCCTGCGACACCAGCGTCACCAGGCCGGTATCGTGCGGACGCGGTGATACTTCGCTGAACCACACCTCGTCGCCCTTCACGAACAGTTCGACGCCGAACAGCCCCCAGCCACCGAGATCATCGGTGATCGCGCGCGAGATCTCCTCGGCACGCGCCAGCGCCTTGTCCGACATCGGTTGCGGCTGCCAGCTTTCGCGATAGTCGCCCTCCTTCTGCAGGTGGCCGATCGGCGCGCAGAACGAAGTCCCGGCGGCGTGGCGTACGGTCAGCAGGGTGATCTCGTAATCGAAGTCGATGAAACCCTCGACGATGCAGCGGCCAGCGCCGGCACGGCCACCGGTCTGTGCGTATTCCCACGCGGGGGCGATGTCCGCCTCGCTGCGCAGCGTGCTCTGGCCCTTGCCCGAGGACGACATCACCGGCTTGACCACGCACGGCAGGCCGATCGCCGCCACGGCGGCGCGGTACTCGGCCTCGGTGTCGACAAAGCGGTACGGCGAGGTCGGCAGGCCCAGCGTCTCGGCGGCCAGGCGGCGGATGCCCTCACGGTCCATGGTCAGGCGCGCAGCGCGCGCGGTCGGGATCACCCGCAGGCCCTGCTCCTGTTCCAGCTGCACCAGGGTCTCGGTATGGATCGCCTCGATCTCGGGCACCACCAGGTGCGGCTGCTCCTGGGCGATCAACTGGCGCAGGGCCATCGCGTCCAGCATGTCGATCACGTGCGAACGATGTGCCACCTGCATGGCCGGGGCATCGGCGTAACGGTCGGCAGCGATCACTTCCACGCCCAGTCGCTGCAGTTCGATGGCCACTTCCTTGCCAAGTTCGCCCGAGCCCAGCAGCAGCACACGGGTGGCGGAGGGGGACAACGGGGTTCCAAGCTTGGCCATGGCGGGGTTCCAGCAGCGATGTGAAGGCGGGTGGGCATTCTAGCCGGTCCAGCCGCAGTGCCTGGGCACGCCCAGCCGACGAACGGTAGCCCGAATGTGATATCACTTTGATATCTTCAATTCGAACCCTCAAGGACGTACCGCCATGAAAGAGAAGTCGCTGTCCTCCCTCAACGGCCTGGGCGCGCTCGCCGGGTCCCTGGTCGTAGCCTTCGCCGGCGGCGCCCTGTTCGTGGCCGGGGTCGCGGCGAAGGCCAGCACCGGCTCGCCCAACGTGCTGCTGATCCTGGCCGGCCTGCTGATCGCTGCGCTGGCGCTGGTCGCGCTGGCCGGTCTGTACACCGTGCAGCCCAACCAGGCGGCGGTGGTCAGCCTGTTCGGCGAGTACGTCGGCACCGTCAAGGACAACGGCCTGCGCTGGAACAATCCCTTCTTCAGCAAGCGCCGCGTGAGCCAGCGCGTGCGCAATTTCGAGAGCGGCAAGCTGAAGGTCAACGAGCTCGACGGCAGCCCGATCGAGATCGCCGCGGTGATCGTCTGGCAGGTGGTCGATGCCTCCGAAGCGGTCTACAACGTGGACGACTACGAGAGCTTCGTGCACATCCAGTCCGAATCGGCGCTGCGCGCGATGGCCACCAGCTACCCTTATGACCAGCACGAGGACGGCCAGCTGGCGCTGCGCAGCCATGCCAGCGAGATCTCCCAGCACCTGAAGAACGAACTGGCCGAGCGCCTGGCCGATGCCGGCGTGCAGGTGATCGATGCGCGCATCAGCCACCTCGCCTACGCCGCTGAAATCGCCCAGGCGATGCTGCAGCGGCAGCAGGCCAATGCGGTCATCGCCGCACGCACGCGCATCGTCGCCGGTGCGGTCGGCATGGTCGAGATGGCGCTGGCCGAGCTGCAGAAAAACGGCGTGGTGCAGCTGGACGAGGAGCGCAAGGCGCACATGGTCAGCAACCTGTTGACCGTGCTGTGCTCGGACCGCGGCACGCAGCCGGTCGTCAACACCGGCTCGCTGTACTGAGCCACCCTCGCAACGGGGCGCCCCACCGCCCCGCCAGGAGTCTGCATGAGCGAGAAAAAAGCCTATCCGCTGCGCATCAACGCCGAGGTCCTGGCGGCCGCACAGCGCTGGGCGGACGATGAACTGCGCAGCCTCAACGCGCAGATCGAATACGTGCTGCGCGACGCACTGCGCAAGGCAGGCCGCCTGCCGAAACCCAAGCCATCGCCGGAGGACAAGGAATGAGCAAGCGCTGGAGCTACCTGACCGTCGAGGTCAAGACATCCATGATGGGCCTGCAGAAGGCCGATGACATCCAGGCCGAACTGAGCCGCCAGGGCCAGCTGGGCTGGGAACTGGTCAACATCATCGTCCCGGCGCCGATGCGCCCGGCCCTGCTGGTCTTCAAGAAGGAGCTGTGACCATGAGCGCACGCCGCTCGTTGCTTGCTGTTTCCCTTGCCCTGTTGTCCGCCAGTGCATCCGCTGGCGAACCGCAGCAGGTCGCAGCACGCCTGCTCGATCACCTGCAGGCAGGGCGCACCGCCGATGCCGAGGCCATGCTGACCCCGCAGATGGCCGCGGCCGTGCCTGCCGACAAGCTGCAGGGCCTGTGGCAGTCGCTGGGTGAACTGAAGCAGCGCGGCCCGGCGCACAGCAGTGAGCAGCAGGGCCTGCATCTGGTGGAAGTACCGTTGCAGTTCGCCAGTGGCGCGGTGATCGCGCAGGTGGCGGTGAACGGGCAGGACCAAGTGGCTGGCCTGTTGCTGCGCCCGGCCCCGGCCGCCAAGGCAGCGCCACCGCCGGCCGACGCGAACTACAGCGAAGCCGATTTCAGCGTGCCACAGGCACGCGGTGCGCTGCCCGGCACGTTGTCCCTGCCCAAGGGCAAAGGACCTTTCCCGGCCGTAGTGCTGGTGCACGGCTCCGGCCCACAGGATCGCGACGAAACCATCGGTGGCAACCGCCCGTTCCTGGACATCGCCCGCGGCCTGGCCGCACAGGGCATCGCCGTGCTGCGCTACGACAAGCGCACCCATGCCCGTCCCCAGGACTTCCAGAGCGGCACCTTCAACGTTGATGACGAGACCACCGACGATGCCATCGCCGCGTTGAGCGCGTTGGCGGCGGACCCACGCATCGACGGCAAGCGGATCTTCGTGCTCGGCCACAGCCAGGGCGGCATGCTCGCCCCGCGCATCGCCAGCCGCTGGCCACAGGCGCGCGGCGCGATCCTGTGGGCCGCGCCGGCGCGCACATTGCTTGAACTGCTGCCGGAGCAGAACCGCTACCTGCTGTCGCTGGACGGCTCGATCAGCGCCCCGGAACAAGCGTTCCTGGACAAGCTCGACGCGCAGATCGCCGCGGCCCGCAGCAACGCGCCTGCACCCGCCAGCGAACTGCCACTGGGCACGCCGCAGACGTTCTGGAAAAGCATCGAAGCGGTGAACGCACGCGGCGACGCGGTTGCGCTGAAAAAACCACTGCTGATGCTGCACGGGGGCCGTGACTTCCAGATACCGGAAACGGATTGGGCACTGTGGAAAAAAGCCCTGGCCGATCGCCGGGACGTGCAATGGAAGGCCTACCCTGCCCTCAACCACATCGGCATCGCCGGCAGCGGCCCCAGTTCATTGAAGGAATACGCGCAGYCGGGCCACGTGGATGGGCAGCTGATCGATGACGTTGCGCGTTGGGTGGAGGCGCAGCGATGAGCGGCAGTGATGCACGCCCGTTCGAGGTTGCCGAGAGTTCTTCGCTGCGGGTGCTGTGGGTGCTGCTGCCACTGCTGGCGGTACTGGGCGTGGGCATGTGGGCACAGCTGCACGACAATCGCAGCGAGGCTCCCTGGATGGAGGTCACCCTGTCGCCGCCGTTCTTCCTGATGGGCGGCAGCGCGGCATGGAGCCTGGCGGTGATCGTGCTGATGGGCATCGGCCTGGGCTGGGCGTTCTTCCGTCGCCGGGTGGAGCTGGCAGGCAACGTGCTGGACGTGCGTTCAACCTTGTACCGTCGCCGCACGCCGGTGGCCGACCTGCTGCTGGACCAGGCCGAGGTGGTCGACCTGAGCCGTGATCGCCGCTATGGCATCCGTTTCAAGACCAACGGCTACAGCATGCCCGGCTTCTATTCCGGGCACTTCCGCCTGCAGGGCGGCGGCAAGGGCTTTGCCCTGGTCACCGACCGCGCACGCACGCTGGTGATTCCGGTGCACGGCGGCAGCACCCTGCTGCTCAGCCTGGAGCGCCCGCAGGCCCTGCTCGAGGCACTGCGCAAGGTGGCCGCCACGGCGCCACGGCAGTAAGCTGGATCGATGCACCGTAGCACTCCGCTGTTGATCAATACCGAGACCGTCGAAGTGTGGCCTGCGCCGCTGCTGCGCGCGCGCAGCAATCTCGACGCCCGCCTGCTGGCCCGCGCGCAATGGGTACTACGGCGCAAGCGCGATGGCCGCTACCTGGCGGCAGTACTGGCGCACGGTGTGCACTCGCTGGTGCCGCGCCTGCCACGCGAGCCCGGCGTGGAGGACGCGCTGGCCCTGCTGGATGGCGCACGGTCACGACCGTTCGGCGCTGCACTGGAAGACCAGTGGCTGCCGCTGGTTGGCCTGCAGCAGCGCCTGCAGCAGCTGGGCCTGGATGCACAGCGCTATGCGCACGACAGCGGGCTGGCACTGGAAGCCGAGCCGTGCGCGCTGCACTTGGCCGGACGTGATCGCTTTGCCCGCCCGTTGTGGCTGCGCCGCGGTGCCGCGCAGGGCTGGCGACGGATGCGCCTGCATGCCGCCCGGGATGGAGTTGCACTGGACGCGATCTCCGGCTTCCGCAGCCATGCGTATCAGCTCGGCATTTTCGAACGCAAGCTGGCGCGCGGGCAGAGCGTGCCGCAGATCCTGAAGGTCAATGCCGCCCCTGGCTTCAGCGAACACCACAGTGGTCACGCGCTGGACATCGGCACACCGGGGGATGCGCCGGCAGAGGAGACCTTCGAGGCGACCGCTGCGTTTGCGTGGCTGCAGGCCAATGCCGCGGCGCACGGGTTCCATCTGAGCTATCCGCGCGACAACCCGCATGGGATCGTCTACGAACCGTGGCACTGGTGCTGGAAACCGGCCAACGGCTGAGCCCCTCGTGGCAGCTGCTCGACTGCGGTCCTCGGGCTGRCCAGGAGGGTGGGCGGCGCAGGGGCCGCTGCAAGTACGTCCATGTAAGCTCGGGCGCGCCATCCATGGCGCTTACGCCCCTGCGCCGCCCATCCTCCCGGCCACGGACAGTTTCCGCGTGCGTCCGCCACGGAATTGAACAAACAAAAAAGCAAAGGCAGACGTGGGTCGCTGCGCTCGACCTCGGGCGTGGCCCGGCGCTACCAGTGCTTGGGCGTTGCGGCTAGCGCCGCAGCGCGTTGATCGCCAGCAGTACCCACCCGGCCATCAGCGTGGTGCCACCTACCGGCGCCAGCCGGGTCGGCCACTGCCACAGCGCACCGCCCACCAGGCTGCCGGAGAACAGCAGCACGCCCAGCAGCAACACGTACAACGCCAGATGCGCGATCGCGCCCTGCGCGCGGGGGCCGAGGGCGGCCAGTACCGCTCCGTGGGCAAAGGCGTACAACGCCGCCATGTTCAGGTGCTGCTGCGCCAGCGGATCGGACACGCCATGCGCGGCATAGGCCGAGAGACCGATCGAGGCCGCTGCCAGCAGCGCCCCCAGGCAGGCCAGCAACGACGGTTTACGCGCGCGTCGTTCGGAATTGAACATGACAGCTCCTTGCGCAATGCCCGACACCGGGCTCGGGATGAAAAAAAACGCGCCGCAGGAAGCGGCGCGTTTTCGTGTCCAGCACTACATGGGTCAGCCGAGGCTTACTTGACGGCCCAGTAGATGTCGTACGTCGCTTCCGGGGTGAACGACTTGTCCACGCCGTCCTTCCAGGTTTCGTACGGACGGTCGATGACTTCGTTACC
Source organism: Stenotrophomonas sp. 05L414_2 (assembly GCF_056397905.1). NCBI lineage: Bacteria > Pseudomonadati > Pseudomonadota > Gammaproteobacteria > Lysobacterales > Lysobacteraceae > Stenotrophomonas > Stenotrophomonas sp. 05L414_2. The sequence goes on along the minus strand of NZ_JBFTOJ010000089.1, from coordinate 9,965 downwards.
CGAGGTCACGGCCCAGGCGCGCAGGGCGCTGCGGGCAACGTCCAGGCCTGCCATGTGACCGGTGTAGGCCGCATGCGCCGAACGGTGCGGAGCAACGCGGACGTACTTGACCGGAGCGCCACCGTCGATCTTGACGGTCAGCTGTTCGGCCGGCACGCCTTCGGCACCCTTCTTCTTCACCGGCTGGGCGATGTCGAAGGCGTACTTCTCAGCACCGAAATCGGTGGTGATGATACGCAGCGGACCGACGGCTTCCAGGCCATTGGCCTCGATCACGCGCTTGATCCACTCCTGGTTGTCCTTGATGGACTTGGTGATGGAATCCTGGCCACGGTCAACATTACCGGCGGTGACGACCAGCAGGTCTTCGGCCGGGACATCGACGATGCCCAGATCGGTCAGCGGAGCTTCGGAAGWGCGGTAGTCGACATTCGGCACGGTGGCCAGCATGTTCGCCAGGCGCGACAGACCCATCTTGATGTCATCGCCGATCTGGCGGCTGACATACAGGCCTGCGTAGCGACCGAACAGGTCGAAGCCATACTTCACCGAGTAGTCCTGGGTGATCTTGACGTTGCGACCGCCCTTGCCGGTCGGCTCCAGGGTGAAGGTGGTGACCTTGTCGTGACCCTTGGAGGCATCGTCGACGGCGATCACAACACGCTTGTTCTCTTCGGCTTCGGTCACCTTCCAGGAACCGGTGCCCAGGTCCTTGGAGGTGTAGTCGAGAGTGGCACCGACGCCGGAGGCCGGGCCGGACAGCTTCAGTTCAACGGCGGGATCGCGCAGTACCAGCGGGTTCCAGTCCTTGAAGCGGCGCAGACTGCTGACCGTGTCGTACACGATCGTCATCTTGCGGTTGGTCTCGATGCTTTCGGTGATGTGACGCTCGCCCGGCAGACAGACGCCAATGATGACGAACAGGCCAGCCACGATCCCCAAGGCGATCAGGAACTCGATAATACGGGTCATTCAGAGAGTCTCCGGGGCCGATCCCACGGCCGGGTTGATTGAAGCGAAGCGCCAATCCTAGCAGGCTTCGCGGGCATTGGTTATCGGGATTGGCGCACCGGTTTCCGTGCCGGCTGCGCATTTGTATGCACAAAGAATTCGAAGGGTAACGCATCCGCGTACCCGGCATGTAGGGGGCAAGTGGGGGGCAACCCTGAATCCGGGCCCAGACTACGTGCCAAGTCTTTGTCGCTAAAGGATTTTCCTCACACCAACTGGAGTTCAAACGCTTTCAGGACTGCACGCGTACGGTCACGTACGCCCAGTTTGGAAAGGATGTTGGACACATGGTTCTTGATCGTGCCCTCGGCGACCCCCAGCGAATTGGCGATCTCCTTGTTGGAGAAACCGCTGGCCATCAGCCGCAGGATCTCGGTCTCACGGTCGGTCAGCGGGTCGGGCCGGTCCAGGCTGACGAAGTCGTTGCGCATGTGCTCCAGCCCGGACAGCAGCCGCTGGGTCACCGCCGGCTGCACCAGTGAACCGCCATCGGCCACCGTGCGGATCGCCCCGACCAGCTGCGCCAGGGTCACGTCCTTGAGCAGGTAGCCCTTGGCCCCGGCCTTGAGCCCGGCCAGCACCAGCTGGTCATCGTCGAAGGTGGTCAGGATGATGGTCGGCGGCAGCTGTTCCTGCCGTGACAGCACCTGCAGCGCCTCCAGCCCGGACATCACCGGCATGCGCATGTCCATCAGGACCACGTCCGGGCGGATCTGCGGGATCAGCTCGACCGCCTGGCGGCCATCGGCGGCCTCGGCCACCACTTCGATGCCGTCGTCGAGCGCCAGCAGCGAGCGGATCCCCTGCCGCACCAGGGTTTGGTCGTCGACCAGGCAGACGCGAATCATCAACGCACTCCTTCAGGAACCTGGGTAAGGGCCGCCAGCACCGTTGCCGGTACCGTCGCCCGCAGCCGGAAGCCTTCGCCGGGGCGGGTTTCCACCTGCAGCTGGCCTCCACATTGTTGCAGGCGTTCGCGCATGCCGCGCAAACCATTGCCCACATTGACCGTTTCCGCCCCGACGCCGTCGTCGCGGGCTTCCACCACGACCTGGTCCGGGACCTCACGGTACACCCGCAACCACAGGTGGCGGGCRCCGGCATGGCGCACCGTGTTGGTGATGATCTCCTGGGTGCAGCGCAGCAGTACGTGGGCCCGCTGCGGGTCTTCCACGTTCAGCGGCTCCTCGATCTCCAGCTGGATGTCCAGCGACGGCACGTGCTCGGTCAGCGGACGCAGCGCAGCGGCCAGGTCGATGGCGCCGGTCTCGCGCAGCTGGCTGACCACCTCGCGCACGTTGCCCAGCAGCAGCTTGGCCAGGGCATGCGAGCGCTTCACGTGCTCCAGCGCCTGGCCCTCGGCGAGGTGGCCGGCCACTTCCAGATTCAGGGTCAACGCGGTCAGCTGGTGGCCCAGCAGATCATGCAGTTCGCGCGAAATGCGGGTGCGCTCGTTCACCCGCGCGCTTTCGGCCAGCAGCGCACGCGTGGCGCGCAGCTCGGCGTTCAGGCGGCGCTGCTCCTCACGCGCCTCGGCCTGGCGGCGGGCCACCAGCGCGATCACGAACACGAAGCTGGAAAAACCCATGTAGCCGACGGCCTGCAGCACGGCGATGACCGGCGGGAAGCCCAGCGGCTGGATGTAGACCGGCAACACGGCCAGGTTGCTGGCCACCAGCCACACCACGCCGATGCGCGGGCCCAGCAGCCAGGGCAGCAGGCCGGCCACCACCATCAGCAGGATGCTGCCCAGTGCGGTGCCGGAGAAATAGCTCACGCCGATCGCGCAGGCCGTCAGCAGGATCAGCGCGGCATGGTCGAAGAAGCCGGGCCGGCTTTCGCCCAGCGAGCGCGTCAGCACCCAGTACACGAAGCCGAAGGCCAGGTAGGCCGAGGCCCAGGGAATGATCCGGAAGCCGGCCTCGCCGTCCAGGCTTTCCAGTGTCAGCGACACCGGATCGATCAGGTAGATCGCAAGCCAAAGGCCGACGGTGCCCCAGGTGAACAACCCGGAGTAGCGCAGCATCGCATTGTGGTTGAGTCGGGCCAGCATGGCCCATCGTAGCCTGTGYGCGTCAGGGCCCAAGGGCATAAAGTCATGTTCGGTGCGGTCCCCTGTTCATGCCGCAGCCCACCCCGGGCATGCAATAATCATGCGCAGGGTCCGTACATGGGACCAACCGCGTTACCCCACGGAGTCACAATGTCGATTGTCATCCGCGACGTGCGCGAGCACGAGCTCGATTCCGTCCTGGCTTTGAACAACAATGCTGGCCTGGCCATCCTTCCCCTGGATGCAGAGCGCCTGCGCCTGTTCTATGCAACCGCTGAATATTTCCGCGTCGCCGAGCGCGACGGCAACCTGGCCGGCTTCCTGATCGGCTTCGGCAGCGACAGCCAGCACGACAGCAGCAATTTCGCCTGGTTCAAGCAGCACCTGGACACCCCCTTCTTCTATATCGACCGCATCGTGGTCGCCAGCCGCCGYCGCGGTGGTGGCGTCGGCCGTGCGTTCTATGCCGACGCCCAGAGCTTCGCCGAGCTGCGCTACCCGCAGATGACCTGTGAAGTGTTCCTGGACCATGGCGCCGATGCCGCCCTGCTGTTCCACGGCAGCTTCGGCTTCCGCGAGCTGGGCCAGAACACCATGCCGCAGGTGGACGTGCGCGCCAGCATGCTGGCCAAGGAACTGTGCAGCTTCCCGTGGGTGAATGAAACCTATGGCGGCAAGCTGCCTGATGTTGCATGGGCGCGCGACCGGCAGCTGCCGGCGCAGGCACAGCGGTCGACGGGGACCTGAGCGTGGCAGTGAATTTCGATTACGAACAGGCCGGTGAACTGAAGATCGGCCAGGTGGGCATCGCCAACCTGCGCATCCGCACCCTCGATGTTGAACGCCTCGTGCAGGAAATGCAGGAACGGGTAAGCCGTGCACCGAAGCTGTTCGGCCGTGCAGCGGTGATCCTGGACTTCGGCGGCCTCAGCCAGGTGCCCGACGTGGCAACGGCGCAGGCGCTGGTCGATGGCCTGCGCGGTGCTGGCGTACTGCCGGTGGCATTGGCCTATGGCACCAGTGCGGTCGACCTGCTCTCGCAGCAGCTCGGCCTGCCGCTGCTGGCCAAGTTCCGCGCCCAGTACGAGCGCGCCGAGGCAGAACCCGCCCCGCCGCCGGCAGCCGCACCGGAGCCGCGCCGTGCCGCACGCGCCGAAGCGAAGGCCGCGCCGGCTCCGGCTCCGGCCACGCCGATGGGCAAGGCTGCCGATGCCGCCGCGCCACAGCCGGGCCGCATGCAGCTGGGCAACGTGCGTTCGGGGCAGCAGCTGTATGCGGAAAACTGCGACCTGACCGTGATGGCCACCGTCGGCGCCGGCGCCGAGGTCATCGCCGATGGCAGCATCCATATCTACGGAACCCTGCGCGGCCGTGCGCTGGCAGGGGCCCAGGGCAACACCGCGGCACGCATTTTCTGCCGTGATTTCCATGCGGAACTGGTCGCCATTGCAGGCCACTACAAGGTACTGGACGATGTACCGGAAACCCTGCGCGGCAAAGCCGTGCAGGTGTGGCTGGAACAGGACCAGATCAAGATCGCTGCGCYGGACTGATGCAGCACCTCAAACAGAATCATCAGGAGAAGTCCTTTGGCTGAAATCATCGTAGTCACCTCCGGCAAGGGCGGCGTCGGCAAGACCACTTCCAGCGCAAGCCTGGCCTGCGGCCTGGCAAGGCGTGGCAAGAAGGTGGCGGTGATCGACTTCGACGTCGGCCTGCGCAACCTCGACCTGATCATGGGCTGCGAACGCCGCGTGGTGTACGACTTCGTGAATGTCGTGCACGGCGAAGCCACCCTCAAGCAGGCCCTGATCAAGGACAAGCGCTTCGACAACCTGTTCGTGCTGGCTGCCTCGCAGACGCGCGACAAGGATGCRCTGACCCAGGAAGGCGTGGGCAAGGTCCTGAAGGACCTGGCCGCCGACGGCTTCGACTACATCATCTGCGACTCCCCGGCCGGCATCGAGAAGGGCGCCTTCCTGGCGATGTACTTCGCCGACCGTGCGGTGGTGGTGGTGAACCCGGAAGTGTCCTCGGTACGCGACTCGGACCGCATCATCGGCCTGCTCGATTCGAAGACCCACAAGGCCGAATCCGGCCAGGACGTGCCGGCCTTCCTGCTGCTGACCCGCTACACCCCGGTGCGCGTGGAAAGCGGCGAGATGCTCAGCATCGCCGACGTCGAGGAGGTCCTTGGCCTGAAGGCGATCGGCGTGATCCCCGAATCGGGCGACGTGCTCAATGCCTCCAACAAGGGCGAGCCGGTCATCCTGGATGGCGAATCCGCTGCCGGCCAGGCCTATGACGACGCCGTCGCACGCATCCTCGGCGAAGAACGCCCGATGCGCTTCACCAACGTCGAGAAGAAGGGCTTCTTCAGCAAGCTGTTCGGAGGGTAAGCATGGGCCTGTTTGATTTCCTCAAAGCGAAGAAGACCACCGCCGAAACCGCCAAGAACCGCCTGCAGATCATCATCGCGCAGGAGCGCAGCCACCGTGGCGGTCCCGACTACCTGCCGCTGCTGCAGCGCGAGCTGCTGGAAGTGATCAAGAAGTACGTCAACATCGACGTCGATGCAGTGAAGGTGGACCTGGTCAAGGATGGCCAGCACGACGTGCTGGACATCTCCGTGGCGCTGCCTGAAGGCCCGGACAAACCCTGACCCCCCTGCCCCGCCCGTGCCTGCATGGGCGGGGCTGCCTGACCCGCATGACTGATACCACGCCCGAACCGAACGTTACCCGCGTCGGCGACATCGCCTTCGCCGATGCCCAGCGCCTGCTCGCTGCACATGAGCTGCGCCTGCATCACGTTGCGGCCGGCGAGCCGATCCCGGGCAGTTACTGGGGCGAGCCCGAGGCGGGCATCATCGCCAGCGACGTCTACGTGCGCGATGACACGCCGGTGCATTCGATGCTGCACGAAGCCTGYCACCTGATCGTGCTGCCACCGGAGCGGCGCGCGCAGGTGCATACCGACGCCACCGATTCGGTGCCCGAAGAAGACGCCACCTGCTACCTGCAGATCGTGCTGGCCGGGCACCTGCCCGGTGTCGGCAGTGAGCGGCTGATGGCCGACATGGATGCGTGGGGGTATACGTATCGATTGGGGTCGACGAAGGCGTGGTTTGAACAGGACGCCGAAGACGCAAAGGCGTGGCTGATCGAACGCGGCTTGCCGGTGGCGTAACGCGTCGGTAGCGCCGGGCCATGCCCGGCGGCATGCACATCTGCCGCCGCGATGCGGTTCGCCGGGCATGGCCCGGCGCCACCGTGGGTCACGTGGCCAGCGCGCGCAGGGTGATGCCGACCACATACGCCAGATAGGTGCCGGTGGCATAGCCCATCGTGCCCAGCAGCACGCCTACCGGCGCCAACGCCGGATGGAACGCAGCGGCCACCACCGGTGCAGAGGCCGGGCCGCCGATGTTCGACTGCGAACCGATGGCGAAGTAGAAGAACGGCACCTTCAACAGCTTGCCCAGGCACCACAGCAGCACGATGTGCACGCTGATCCAGATGATGCCGAGCAGGAACAGCCACGGGCGATCCAGCAACGCCAGCAGATCCATCTGCATGCCGATGCAGGCGATCAGGAAGTACAGCAGCAGCGAGCCCAGGCGCGAGGCGCCCGCGCCTTCCAGCGTACGTGCACGGGTGAAGCTGAGGCCCAGGCCGAGCGTGGTCGACAGCACCACCACCCACACGAACGGCGCGTCCAGGCTGAACTGCGATGCCCAGCTGACGTGGACCTTGAACCAAGCCGCCAGCGGCGCGCCGATGGCGTGGGCCAGGCCGACGCCACCGAAGGCCACGGCCACGATCAGCATCAGATCGGTCAGGCTGGGAATGCGCTCATGCTCGGCCTGGAAGCGTGCGATGCGCTCCTTCAGCTCGTCGATGGCGGAGGTATCGGCACCGCTGCGTGCATCGATCTTCGCCGCGCGCCCAGCCATGAAGATCAACGCCGCCATCCACACGTAGCCGACACCCACATCGACCACCGCGAACTGGCCGAACGTGGTCGCGTTGACATCGAACACTTCGCGCATGGCCAGCATGTTGGCACCGCCGCCGATCCAGCTGYCGGCCAGCGCCGCCATGCCGGCCCAGGTATCGCCGGCGACGGTGTCCGGATGGATGGCACGCATGACCAGGAACGCGACCACCGCACCCAGCATGATGCTGGCCGAGGCGCCCAGGTACATCAGCACCAGCTTGGGCCCCAGCCGCAGGATGCCCTTGATGTCCACCGCCAGGGTCAGCAGGATCAGCGCCGCCGGCAGCAGGATGTCACGCGCGACCGGGTTGTACAGCTTGGTGTTCTGCCCGTCGATCAGGCCGAACGTGTTGTAGATGCCCGGCAGCAGATAGYACAGCAGCAGCGCCGGCACGAAGGTATAGAAGCGCTTCCACAGGCCCTGCTCGCGCGAAGCGGTCCAGAACACGGCGCCAAGGGTGGCGGCGATCAGGCCGAAGACGACGATGTCGTTCTGGATCAGGGCAGTCGAGGGCATGCAGGCATCCTGGTAGTACCGGCCGCTGGCCGGCAACCCCATGTAGGTAGGTCGCAACGTGCAGTTGCCGGCCAGCGGCCGGCACTACCGGAAAGCCGGGCGCCGCCACAAGGGCGGCGCCGGTATCGCTTACTCGCCGATGTGCTGCTTCAGCCAGGCGTTGACGGTGTCATGCCACAGGATGCTGTTGTTCGGCTTCAGCACCCAGTGGTTCTCGTCCGGGAAGTACAGGAACTTCGACTCGATGCCCTGGCGCTGGGCCGCGGTGAAGGCAGCCAGGCCCTGCTCGACCGGAATGCGGAAGTCCTGCTGGCCGTGGATCACCAGGATCGGCTTCTTCCAGTCAGCCACGTGGTTGACCGGGTTGAACTTCTCGTAGTTCGCCGCCTTCTGGTACGGGGTACCGCCCTGCTCCCACTCGGTGAACCACAGTTCTTCGGTGGCATAGCCCATCATGCGCTGGTCGAACACACCGTCATGGTTGACCAGGCACTTGAACGGGCTGTTCCAGTTGCCGGCGATCCAGTTGACCATGAAACCGCCGTAGCTGGCACCCAGTGCGCAGGCCTTGTCACCGTTGAGGAAGTCGTACTTCTTCAGCGCCGCGCTCCAGCCCTTCTGCAGGTCTTCCAGCGGACGGTCACCCCAGTGCTGGCTGATCGCATCGGTGAAGGCCTGGCCGTAACCGGTGGAGCCGTGGAAGTCGATCATCACCACAGCGTAGCCCTGGCCTGCGTACGTCTGCGGGTTCCAGCGGTAGCTCCAGCCATTGCCGAAGCTGCCCTGCGGGCCGCCATGGATCAGGAACGCAACCGGGTAGGACTTGCCTTCCTGGTAGTTGTGCGGCTTGACCACATAGCCGTGCACGGTGTCGTTGTTCCAGCCCTTGAACTCGAACTGCTCGTAGTCGCCGAAGCTCACATCCTTCAGCACTTCGCCAGCGGCCGGGGTCAGTGCGCGCAGCGCGCCGATCGGCTCGCCAGCGGCCGGCAGCAGGCCGACCAGCACCTGGTCGTTGCTCTTCAGGCTGTTGCGGGTGATGGCCACGCTGTTGCCGGCCACGTCGACGGCGGTGACGCTGCCATCGCCGATCAGCTTGGTGGCCTTGCCGCTGGCCACGTCGATCTGGAACAGCGGGTGTTCGCCGAGGTCGTCGGCGGTGGTGTAGATGCTGGCGCCGTCGGCGGACAGGGTGATGCCGCCGGCCGAACGGTCCCACTGCGGCGCGATCTCGCGCGTCTTGCCGCTGGCCAGGTCCATCGCCATCAGGCCGAAGCGGTCCGCCTCGAAGCCTGGGCGCTTCATCGCGCGGTAGAACAGGGTCTTGCCGTCGGCGCTGAACACCGGGCCGGCATCCCAGGCCGGGTTGGACGCGGTCAGGTTGACCGGCGCCTGCTTGCCGGCGGCATCGAAGCGGTACAGGTCGAAGTTGGTCGACCACGGCTCCTGCTTGCCGGCCACGCGGATGCTGGCGACCACGCTGCTGCCATCCGGCGACCAGGCGAAATCGTCATTGCCACCGAACGGCTTGGACGGAGCGTCGCCGTCGATGGTCGCGCTCAGCGCCGAAGCGCCCTTGACCGCACCGGCCTTGGCTGCCGGCAACGGGGCGACGAACAGGGTGTTGCGGCGGCCGTCGTTCCAGGTATCCCAGTGGCGCACGAACAGCGAATCGAAGACCTTGCCGCTGGCCTTGGCGCCTTCCACGTCCTTCAGCTTCTTTTCGGTGCAGGCCAGGTCCGAGGCACAGGCCTGGAACACGCCGGCGCTGAACAGCACGCGGTCGTCCTGCGGCGACACGTGGTAGCTGTCCACGTCCACCGGGAAGTCGGTCAGCTGGCGCGGGGCGCCGCCACTGATCGGCTGTGCGTACAGCTGCTGGCTGCCGTTCTTGGCGCTGAGGAAGTACACGGTCTGGCCATCGGCCGACAGCGATGCGGAGTTGACGTTCCAGCCAGACGGCGTGATCTGCTTCGGCGGTGCCGCGTCGCGGGTGCGCAGGTTGCGCGCGAACAGTGCGGTGCTGGCCTTGAGGTTGGCATCGGTGCTGCGCTTGGCGAACACCACGGTGCCGCCGTCGGCGGTCAATACCGGCGCGGAGACGCGGTCCATGGCCACCATGTCGCGGACTTCCAGGCCACGGGCAGCGGCGACGCTGGGCAGGGCAGCCAGCAGGCTCAGTGGCAACAGGGCATGACGCAGTTTCATCGGGGTCTCCGCAGGACGGCAAAAAACCGATGGTAGGCCTGCGCGGCCGGGCCTGCCAAGGCCATCGGTCATGGCCGTGGCTGAGCTGCCGCCAGAAAAAGCAAACCGCGCCGTAGCGCGGTTTGCTTGGGACACCGGTAGTGCCGGCCGCGGGCCGGCACTCCCCCATCCCTTACG
>NZ_JBFTOJ010000088.1:0-16193 GCF_056397905.1 Stenotrophomonas sp. 05L414_2 | reverse complement strand
CAGCGAGATCGTGCAGTCGCCCCTGCCGCGCCTGAAGATCACCGAGATCTTCACCTCGCTGCAGGGCGAAGCCGATACCGCCGGTTGGCCGACCGTGTTCGTGCGCCTGACCGGCTGCCCGCTGCGCTGCCAGTACTGTGACACCGCCTACGCCTTCCACGGCGGCACATGGTGGGACATCGACGATATCGTGGCCCACGTGCAGGCCCAGGGCGTGCGCCACGTCTGCGTGACCGGCGGCGAGCCGCTGGCGCAGAAGCGCTGCCTGGTGCTGCTGCAGAAGCTGTGCGATGCAGGCCTGGATGTGTCGCTGGAAACCTCCGGTGCGCTGGACGTCAGCGCCGTTGATCCGCGCGTGTCGCGCGTGGTCGACATCAAGACCCCGGGCTCGGCCGAGGTCGCGCGCAACCGCTGGGAAAACCTGCCGCTGCTGACCACGCGTGACCAGATCAAGTTCGTGATCTGCAACCGCGAAGACTACGACTGGGCCAAGGCCATGGTCGCCGAACACCAGCTGGTGCAGCGCACGATGGTGTTCTTCTCACCCAGCAAGGGCGAAATCACTGCCCGCCAGCTGGCCGACTGGATCGTGGAAGACCGGCTGCCGGTGCGCTTCCAGATGCAGTTGCATAAAATCCTGTGGAACGACGAGCCGGGCCGATGAGCCGGCGCAGCGTTTCCTGATGTAGCTCCGGCGCGGGACAGCGTGCTGGCTTTCTCCCCCAACCGGATGATTTACCCATGAAGAAGGCAGTCGTGCTTCTCTCCGGCGGCATGGATTCAGCCGCCGTCATCGCCATGGCCCAGGAACAGGGCTTCGCCGTGCATGCCCTCAGCGTGCGTTACGGCCAGCGCCACACCTCCGAGCTGGATGCTGCCGCGCGCGTGGCCAAGGCCCAGGGCGTGATCGTGCACAAGACCGTGGACGTGGACCTGCGCAGCATCGGCGGCTCGGCGCTGACCGACGACATCGACGTGCCCGAGGCGGGCGGCGAGGGCATCCCGGTCACCTACGTGCCGGCGCGCAACACCATCATGCTGTCGCTGGCGCTGGGCTGGGCCGAAGTGCTTGGTGCCAACGACATCTTCTGCGGCGTCAACGCCGTGGACTATTCCGGCTACCCGGATTGCCGCCCCGAGTTCATCGCCGCCTTCCAGGCGCTGGCCAACCTGGCGACCAAATCGGGCGTGGAAGGCGCGGGCATCACCGTGCATGCGCCGCTGCAGTTCCTCAGCAAGGGCCAGATCGTCAGCGAAGGCGTGCGACTGGGCGTGGACTTCGGCCTGACCGTGTCCTGCTACAACGCCGATGCCAGCGGCGCGGCCTGCGGGCATTGCGATGCCTGCCGCCTGCGCGCGCAGGGCTTCGCCGATGCCGGCGTGGCCGACCCGACGCTGTACGCCTGACCGGCTCTGGTAGGGCCGGCCGCTGGCCGGCTTCCCCGGCAGGTCTGATTCTGGTAGGTGCCAACCTTGGTTGGCGCTGTCCGCCGGGCGCGGCCCGGCGCTACCAATGTTGGGATTCCGGTAGTGCCGGTCGCTGGCCGGCAGCCCCGGCGGGTCTGATTCTGGTAGGTGCCAACCTTGGTTGGCGCTGTCCGCCGGGCGCGGCCCGGCGCTACCGCTGCCGCAGCCAACCCGATGCTTCAATGAAACCGCGCACCGCAAGCGGATCGCTGTAATCCAGCTCGATCATCCGCGCGATCGCCGCCTGCTCATCCGGCTGCTGCCGCATGTACTCCTGCGCGATGCGGTAACCAGCGTAGTACCCCACATCACTCACCCCGAACGGGCTGCGGGCGTTGTTGTACAGCCAGTTGTCCAGCGCATCGCCATCCATCTCCGCTCTGAAGCGAGCGCGGATCTCCGATTCGTGCAACGGGCCATAGGTGTACAGCGGCAGTGCCGGGCGGCGACCGCTGATCCGCTCGGCAATGTACTCGGCCACGCCTTCGCGCACCGCGTACTGTGCGAGCGATCCCGTAGTCTCGCGCTGTTGGGTGTGCACGTACTCATGCAGGTTGTTCTGCGCGTTGTTCGCGCCGGGCGCGCTGTCGTAGAAGGCCCGCAGGCGACTGCGCAACGGCTCCGGCAGTTCGCTGACATCCACGCTTGCATCGCCGAGTGCCATTTCCGCGCCGATCAGCACCTGCTTCCCCAGCGTGGTGCCGCCTGTGCGCAGCACGCCCACCGCATAGGTGATGCTGGCCGGGCGCAGGGCGGGGTAAAGCCTGCGGAACGCAGCCAGATCCCGCTCCAGCGTAGCGCTGGCCTGCCGGGCGTTGGCGGTCAGCGGCCGCACCGAGGCCCAGAAGTGCGGCCAGGCGAGCATTGCTTGTGCGTATTCGGCGGCGGTGTAGTTGCGCACCTTCATCAGCGCGTGCAGGCCGGCACTACCCGGCTCGATGTAGTGCTGCCGGACCAGGGCCACCCTCTGCGCGGCATCGGGCTCGGCAAGCACTGCATCGTAGGTACTCCAGAATCGGGCGATGTCATCCATCTGTACCGATGGGGCCGCAGCGGTGGTGACGGTGCAGGGCAGCAGCAGGCAGGCGAACAGAAAGAAGGGCAGGCGCATCGGTGGCTCCGAAGGACGAAGGAGTGTGCATGAGATGCGTCCGCTGCATGGAACGGTTTAACTGCAGGCCGATACTGCGACGATTTCTCTCTACCGCACAAAGTAGGGTAGAATGCCCACCCCGCCGACAGGCAGGGATGTTGCATGGGCCGTTAGCTCAGTCGGTAGAGCAGAAGACTTTTAATCTTTTGGTCGATGGTTCGAATCCATCACGGCCCACCATCGCAGACAGCGCCGGCATCACCTGCCGGGCAACCCAGAAAGCGCCGAGAGGCGCTTTTTTGTTGCCCGCGTGCAGCCACGGTCGGCATGCCGCGGCGCCGGCGCAGGAAATCTTCCAGCAACACCAAGTAATTACCTTTAAGGTAATTAATTCGGGAATAAAAAGTAATGGATCGTGCGGTTTTGGCCGGTCAGAATCGACCGGCCAGGTCTCTTTCAACCGTAGTGCGCGCGTAGAAGCCCCGCATCGTGGAAGGAAATCCCCTCGCGGATGCACTCCTCGGCGCGTTCCATATCCTTGTGCAGCTGGATCAGCGCATCGTCGGCGAGCTGGTCGATGTCCACCACCCCGCAGCAGGCCTGGTCGATCACATGCTGCATCGGCTCCCCCCAGCGCCGGCGTACGTTGCGGATCATGCGGCAATGCCACTCGCGCATGATGGCATCCATCCGCCGTTCTCCCGGGGCTGCATGTGCCTCACCGGCCACCACCCGCAAGGCAGGTGTCGGGTTGCGACCGCCGCGCAGTTCCTGGGTCCTAGCGGCCAACCGCTGTGCGAGCTCCTCGAGTCGCGTGTGAGTCATCCTTCGCCTCCCTGATCCGTTTTGCCAGAAGCTTCGTCAGGTCGAGCACATTGTCCGGGGCCGAAGGCTGACCGAACTCGTCCACGACCATGAATGCGGTCTCCAGCAGCACAGGATCGTAGATCCATTCCGGTGGATCGCCGACCAGCTCCAGGTAGTGCGAAAGCACCTTGACCGCAGCGCTCATCTTCTCGAAATCCAGTCCCGTAGATTGAGACTGAAGCGACATCTCAACGTCCTGATCGGCACGATCAAGCGTGCCGTGCGGGAGTTGCATTGCCGACTCGAGATCGCGTGCCAGACGATGGCCGATGCTCTTCGGGTTGCTCTCCGAAATCCACTGGCTGACCTGGGGCTGCGCCCAGCGGGTGCCGCCGAACAGGCGGGCCCATTCGGCCGGGCCGCCGGCAGCGGCAACGCGGAGGCGCATGTTGAGGGTGCGGGCGGTACTGGCGTCCATCTGTAAATGGTGCTCTGCATTACCAATCCAGCAAATGACCAAAACGGTATTGACTTGGCATTACCGCCACGGTAATGTGGGGCCATGAACCTCATCGACTACGCCATCTCCCAAGGGGGCTACGGCACCCCCAGTTGCCCCGTGATGCGCCGTCTGGCCCACCAGACCGGCTGTGCGCTGCGGACCCTTTACATGATCGCCCGCGGCCACAAGTTGCCTGGCGCCCGTCTGTGCCGACGCATCGAGCTGGCCACGGCCGGTGCGGTCCGTCGTGAATTCCTGCGCCCGGATGTGTTCGCGCCGGGTCCGTCGTCCATCCAGGGAGAAGCCCACCATGCAGCTTGATACGTTCGGCGAATACGTCCGCAGCCGTCTGGAGCACTGGGGCGGGGAATACGCCCTGCATCGCGACTGCGAATACCTGGGCTTCCAATCACGCAACCTGCTGGCTGTCTTGATCGAGCATCGCGGCGATATGCCCGGCCGTGCGCAAGGGTACAAGCCACTGGAGACGGACCTGCTGGCGCAGCAGATCGAAGACATCATCACCGCAGTTGCCCGTGACAACGTGGCGATGGCCTGCGCACTGCGTGGCTACTACTGCGGTCGCGGCCGTCGCAAGGTCGAGCGCTTCGAGACCGCCAATCTGCTGCTCGCCAACTGCGGGCAGCGACCGGTCTCCAACCGGCATTACCTGAACCTGGTCGAGCTGGGCTTCCAGCGCGTGCGCGGCTGGATGGAAGGCATCGCCCAGGCCGCATGAGCGGTGGGCTCAACTTTCGCCCGTCTCCCGACCGGATGAACCCTCGCGCCCAGCCGGCAGCGAGACGGGCACCTCTCCCGGCCACCTCGGTATGTCGTGGCCAGCATCAAATCCTGGACTTTCCATGAAAGAAGAAATCTTCAGCGCAGTGGGCGCAGCGGCGGCCAAATCGGCTCCGCCGGTAACCGTTGCCGGTGCACTTGCCGCCGGCATCACCCTGGACCGCCTGGTGGTGGTCCTGACCATCATCTATCTCGCCGCACAGATCGCTTACCTGTGCTGGCGCTGGCTGCGCGAGTGGCGGCGGAAGGGACGCGAATGAGTACGCCGCCCACAGCGTTGCCGCTGCGCCACCTGGTTGCCGCGCTGGTCCTCAGTGCCGCAGGCCTGATCGCCATTGTCGAGCATGAGGGCTATACCGACGCGGCGGTGGTGCCGACCCGCAATGATCGGCCTACCTATGGTTTTGGCTCGACCCGGCGCGAGGACGGCACGCCGGTCCGGCTCGGAGACCGGACTACGCCCGTCCGTGCGCTGCGCACCGTGGAAGCGCACCTGGCGCGCGAGGAATCGCAGTTCCGCGCATCGTTGCCGGGCGTCGCGCTGACACAGGGTGAGTACGACACCTATGTCGACTTCCTTTACCAGTATGGGATCGGCAACTGGAATGGATCATCCACGCGCCGGCATCTCCTGCGAGGTGAGTACCGCCAAGCGTGCGATGCGCTGCTGCTGTGGAAGCGGGCAGGGGGCTACGACTGCTCGACCCGGGTCAACGGACAGCCCAACAAGGTGTGTTGGGGCGTATGGCAACGGCAGCAACAGCGTCATGCCCGCTGCCTGGCGGAGCAGTGAGGGATGCCACGCACATTGATTGCGATTGCGCTGCTGGCGCTGTGGTCGTCGGTGATGTTCGCGGCAGGCTGGGGCTGGCGTGGCGATCGCAGCGATGCCGCAAAGGCAGAGGTTGCGTCGCTGCAGCACGCCGAGGCAATGCAGGCCGAGCGCGCAGCGCGCGAACGGCAGGCGGTACAGACCGGGGCGATGGCCTCGCTGGGAGAACAGCATGAACAAGATCGAGAACGTGCGGCCGAAGTGGAAACAGCGGTGGTTGCTGGCCTGCGTGCTGGCAGTCTCCGGTTGCGCAACGACCTCGCCGCCTGTCATACCGGTCGCTTGTCCGACGCCACCGCCAGCGCCCGCGAACGTGATGCGGGCGCCCAACTACGAGCAGAGGTTGCGGCAGCGCTTGTTCGAATCGGACGCGACGCCGACGACCAGCTCAGGAGCTGCCAGGCGGTGATCGCGTTGGACCGCCGTTGAAGGCGTGCGGATCGCGGTGGGGTCAGACCTTCGGTAACCCATGACGAGCGTTCACCAGCGGATCTTCGCAATAGGGGGCGAGATGAAGTCTGCCGTGCGATCAGTGTGGCGTTATGCTCAGCGTCTTTCCCGGGATGGCCGCCCCATGCGTTTGATCGTGCTGTCGCTGTTGTTGTCCGCTGTCTCCGCCGCGCCGCTGATGGCCGCCGAACCGACGGCGCAGACGGCGGCCGCTTCGCCGCTGGTGATCGGTGAGACCTTTACCATCCAATCCAAGGCGCTGGGCGAAACCCGCCGCATCAACGTTTACCGCCCGCAGCCGTGGGGCCTGGACCCGAAGACGCCACTGCCGGTGCTGTACATGCCCGACGGCGGCATCGGCGAGGACTTCCTGCACGTGGCCGGGTTGGTGCAGGTGCTGACCGGCAACGGCAGCATGCGCCCGTTCCTGCTGGTCGGCATCGAGAACACCGAGCGCCGCCGCGACATGACCGGCCCGAGCCGTGATCCTGAGGACCAGAAGATCGCGCCGCGCATTGGTGGCTCGGCGGCGTACCGTGATTTCCTGCGCGATGAACTGATGCCGCAGATACGCCAGCGTTATGCGACCACAGACGAGCGGGCACTGATCGGTGAATCGCTGGCCGGGTTGTTCGTGATCGAAACCCTGCTGCAGGAACCGGCCATGTTCAACAGCTACATCGCGCTGGACCCCAGCTTGTGGTGGAACCACGGCGCCTTGCTGTCTGGCGCAGGCAAGCAGGTGCCGTCGGTCGCGCGCAGCGGCGCGCGGCTGTTCCTGGCCAGCAGTGGCCAGCCGGAACTGGCTGCGTCGAGCGCACGTTTGGCGGCGCTGCTGCAGCAGGCATCGCCGGCAACGCTGGTGAAGTACCAGCCGCTGCCGGAAGAGACCCACGCGACCATCTACCACCCGGCCGCCCTGCAGGGCCTGCGTACGTTGTTCCCGGTACCGCCGCCGGCGTCGCCTTGAGAGGTTTGGCGCGCAACAACGCGGTGTGTGAGGATGCATCAGCGGCGCCACCTGGGTGCGCCGCCCGCAACAGGAGAGCGCGGATGCAGCGTGTGCGTGGATGGAGTGTGCTGGCCTGCCTGGCCTTGGCTGGGTGCGCGATGTCGGTGGCGCCGCCGGCAACGCAGGAGGAAGCCAGGGAAAGCGCGACGGCCGTRCCAGGCGTTGTGCTGCCTGATACCGAGTCACTGCGCGTGCATGACCCGATCGGGCGCGACTATGCCCTGTGGGTGGCGTTGCCTGCCGGCTACGCGGCGCATCCGCAGAAGCGTTATCCGGTGGTGTACGTGACCGATGCGCTGTACAGCTTTCCGCTGGTGCGCAGCGTGCGCAACCTGGTGGGGCAGCAGGGCGTCAACATCGAGGATTTCATCCTGGTCGGGTTGCCGCCGCAGGAAGGGCTGACCTCCAAACAGAGCCGCTCGCGCGACTACACCCCCAGTGATCCTGTGCGCACCCCTGCCGGCTACTACAGCGATGACGTCACCTATGGCGGCGCGGCCCATTACCGCGACTTCCTGGCTGACCACGCACTGCCGCTGATCGATGCGCGCTACCGCACCGATCCGGCCCGGCGTGTGTTTGCGGGCCATTCCTATGGCGCGCTGTTGGGTGCTTACGTGCTGACGACCCAGCCCGACATGTTCGGCACCTACATCCTGTCCAGTCCGTCGCTGTGGTTCGACCAGGGCCTGCTGCCGCGCATGCAGGATGCCGCGGTAATGCCGTCACAGCCCATCCGCGTGCTGCTGTCGGTGGGCGGCTACGAGACGGTCAAGCCGGGCCCACGTTATTCAACGGGCAACGACATGCTGCGGCAGGCCGCCGACTTCGCCGGTCAACTGCGGCGCAGCGGTCGCAAGCTGCAGGTGGAGAACATCGTGATGGATGGCGAGGACCATCTCACCGTGTATCCGCGCGTGATCACCCGTGCGCTGCTGCAGGTACTCCCGGGCGAAGGACCGTATACCGGCGGCTGACGGCCGGCTCCATCCACGCAWSGCGTGGATCTACTGGCAGCATTTTCCGTTCACGCAACGGTGCGCATCGTCGTAGATCCACGCCATGCGTGAATGGACCAGTAGATCCACGCCATGCGTGGATGGAGCAGTAGATCCACGCCATGTGTGGATGGAGCAGTAGATCCACGCAACGCGTGGATGCCAGCCTCAGGCCGCGCTTGCCTGCGGCGCCGGCATCAGCGCGGCATCGGCGGCATGGCGGAAGCACAGCCGGATCGCATCCAGCAGCTCGCTCATGTTGTAGGGCTTGGGCAGGAAATGAATGCCGTCGTGCAGTTGCGGCAGCACGGCATGCTGGTCCATGCCGGAGGTCACCAGGATCGGCAGCTGCGGATACAGGCTGCGAACGCGGTTGGCGGCCTCGATGCCACTGACCAGGCCGAGATTGACGTCGGTGAACATCAGGTCGAAGCGCTCTCCGGCGGCCAGCAGGCCCAGCGCGGCTTCGGCGCTGCTGACGCCTGCGACGTGGCAGGCCTGGCTCTCCAGCGCCATCCGGCTCAGTTCACGGGTTTCCTCGGCGTCTTCGATCAGCAGGACGCGTGGTTCAACGTGGCGCTTGGACAGCAGCATGACGCAACAACTCCGGACGGCAGGGCATGGAAGGCGCGCAAGTATGCGCAAGCCCCCAGTGAGCCCCGCGTGCAGGATCGGCTAAGCCGGCGTTACAGCGCGCGGTCGCGCTGGCGCCGCACATGCCAGGCCAGCGCTGCCACTGCCAGCAGCGTAGTGCCGATGCGCAAACTGGTGGCCTGCCAGCCCAGCGCAACGGCGTCGTCGAGGCTGAACACATTCCAGGCCAGGTTCATCGACACGTGCAGGGCCAGGCCGCACCACAGGGTATTGCCGTCGAGGTGGTCGAGCCAGGCGAAGATGAAACCGCCGAAGGCGATCACTACGCCGACGAACAGGGCCACGCCGCCGCCGTCGAAGCCGCCGAAGCCCAGCCAGTGCACCACGCCGAACAGCAGGGCCTGCGGCAGTGCGAGCAACGGCCAGGGGCCGCGCACGATCTTCGCCAGCAGCACGAAGCCGAGGCCGCGGAACAGCACTTCTTCGGCCAGCGGGAACAGCACGGCCAGCGTCGTGGCGTCCAGCGTCGTCAGCGCCGTGTTGGGCGTCCCCAGCAGGGCCAGCCCCAGCCAACACGGTAGGCTGGCCAGCAGCACCCACAACGGGCCACGCATGCCGTTTCCGCGCAGGCCGAGGCTGGCCAGCAGGCCCACTCCGCGAGGGCGCAGCAGCGTGGCCAGCAGCAGTGCGACCAGCACCGCCAGCGCGTTGTCCAGCAGGCTGCCACCGTAGGGCATGGGCAGGGCGGGAATCGGCGCGCCCAGCGCGGCACTGATGTCGCGCACGTTCAGGCCGAGGCCAACGCCAAGCAGCACCAGCAACAGGCGGACGCCTGTGGGAATCGAGTCACGGGCAGTCACATGCATTCCTTGCAGCGAGGTCGCGAGGCAGTCTGCAGGGCGGCGGACGTGGCGGCACGCGCCGGAAGTCCCTGTGCCATCGGTCATGCGTTGCCGCACAGTCATCCGCACGCAGGTACAGTCGAGGCCAGACCGACAGGAGCAATGCGAATGCTGTGCCCCGTGTGCAAGACCCAGACCCTGCAGATGGCCGAGCGCCATGGCATCGAGATCGACTACTGCCCGAGCTGCCGTGGCGTATGGCTGGATCGTGGCGAACTGGACAAGATCATCGAGCGCGCCACTGACGGTGCAGGTGCCGCCATGCCGCCGCCAGGGCCCGCGCCGGTGCAACCGCAGGCCGCTCCGCCGCCGGTGATGCATCGCGATACCCGTCATCTCGGCCAGCGCCACGATGACAACCGTGGCCAGTACAGCCAGGGCTACAAGAAAAAGAAGAAGGAAAGCTTCCTTTCGGAGTTGTTCGACTTCTAGGTAGCAGCGTCGAGCCTTGCTCGGCTTTGCTCTTTGGGGCCACGCCGACCAAGGTCGGCATCTACCAGAACAGGCGTCGAGCCTGGCTCGACTCTACAGGGACGCGGCTCAGGGCCGGCGCAGGATGAACTCGCGGTCGCGGCTGTCGCCGACGATGAAGTCATACTCGCCGGCCTTGCTGCAGCCGTAGCGCGCGTAGAAGCGCTGCGCGCCGAAGTTCTCTTCCCACACGCCMACCCACAGGGTGCGGCGCTGCGGCTGGTCCAGCCAGGTCATGAAGGCATCCATCAGGCGCGCGCCGTGGCCGCCGTTCTGGTGGCTGGCCAGGATGTACAGCCGCTTCAGTTCGATGTCGCCTTCGCGTGCTTCGGCATGCGGCAGGGTGTTGGCACCGGCGGCCAGATAGCCCACCACCGTCTCACCCTCCAGCAGCAGCCACACCGCGCTGCGCGGGTCGGACAGTTCCGCTCGCTGCGGCTCGGTGCCGTAGTGATCCTGCAGGAACGCGTGCAGGTCCTGCGGCGGATAGGAATCGCCCCAGGTTTCGGTATAGGTCTCGATGGCGATCGCCGACAGCGCGTCGACGTCGGCGAGGGTGGCGCGGCGGATATGCAACGACATGGTGCAGCCTGCAATGGAACGTGCGGCAGTGTAGCCGGCCCCGGCGGTTGCCGGGGCTGGCTGCTGCTCATGATCCGCTGCTCAGAACCACATGCGGATGCCGGCGACCCAGCGTGTGTCGCGTGCATGGTCGCCCGCATAGTCGGCGGTATCGCCGAAGGCGCGTTCGTGGCTGATGCCGATGTACGGCGCGAAGCGGCGATTGAACTCGTAGCGCAGGCGCAGGCCGGCTTCGACCTTGTTGAGGCCGCGGCCGATGCCGTGCTCCGGTTCGTCCTTGCTGGCCACGGTAGCTTCCAGCAGGGGCTGCAGGATCAACCGGTTGGTCAACAGCACGTCGTATTCGATCTCGGCCTTGGCCATCAGCTGGCCACCGGAACCGGCATACAGCGTGGCCGAGCTTTCGAACTTGTACGGCGCCAAGCCCTGGATGCCGATCGCCGCCCAGGTGCGTGAATCGGCGGGGCGGAAGTCCTGGCGTACACCGACCAGCACGTCCCACCACGGCGAAATTGCACGCCCGTACAGCGCTTCCACGCCTGATGATTCCGTGCGGCCTTCGCTGCGTTCGCCATCGGTGCGCAGCCACAGGCGGTTGATGTTGCCGCCGATCCAGCCACTGGCCTCCCAGGCTTGGCCGTTGCCGTTCTTTCCATCCCAGTGTTCCAGGCGATCGATCAGCAGCAGGCTGTGGATTTCCGGTGGGTGCTCCATCGCACCATGCGCGATGGGTGGAAACGCGGCCGCACGATCGGCATCGGTAGGGACAGGTATCGGTTCGCGCGGCTGCGTCGGCGCGGGCGTGCCGTGGCCCATTGTCGCGTGATCCATCGCGCCATGGTCCATCGTTGAATGGTCCATCGTTGAATGATCCATCGCACCGTGGTCCATCTTCGAATGGTCCATCTTCGAATGATCCACGTCGGCCGCTGCCGCTGCCGCTGGCGTGGCATCGGCAGGAGGCGAGTGCGCTGTCATGTCATGGCCGGCATGGGACTGCGCAAACGTGGGCAGCGCGGCCAACAGGCCGAGGGTCAACAGGCTTGGGGCAAGCAGGGAACGGCTCATTCTTCGATCCTCACTTCGCGCATCATGCCTGCTTCCATGTGGTACAGCAGGTGGCAGTGGTAGGCCCAGCGGCCGAGGGCATCGGCACGTACGCGATAGGTGCGGCGTGTACCGGGCGGCATGTCGATGGTGTGCTTGCGCAGCTGGAATTCACCCTGCGCGTTTTCCAGGTCGCTCCACACGCCATGCAGGTGGATCGGGTGCTGCATCATGGTGTCGTTGACCAGCACGATGCGCATGCGCTCGCCGTAGTTCAGACGCAGCGGTTCGGCACCGGCGAAGGGAATGCCGTCGAACGACCAGGAGAACTTTTCCATGTGGCCGGTCAGGTGCAGCTCGATCTCGCGGCCGGGCTCGCGGCCATCGGGGTCTTCGAACAGGCTGCGCATCGCACCATAGGTCAGCACCTGGCGGCCGTTGTCGCGCAGGCCGATGCCGGGGTCGTCCAGCTTGGGCTCGGTGGCCGAACTCTGCATGTCCACCAGCGGATTGTTGCGCTCGCTGGCCGGATGTTTTGGCGCTTTGCTGGCGGTATCGCCGCCGCCATGTGCGCCGTGGCCCATGCTGGCACCGCAGCCGCCTTCCATGCCCTTCATTGCTGCCATGTCGTGTCCGCCGTGGCCACCGCCGCCCATGTCGTGACCCGACATTCCTGTGACATGGGCCATGTCATGGCCCATGTCGCCCATCGTCAGCAACGGGCGCGGATCGCGCGCGGGAATCGGTGCCTGCAGCCCATGGCGCACGGCGAGGGTGCCGGCGGCATAGCCCGTGCGGCCCATGTCCTGGCAGAAGATGGTGAAGGCATCCTGGCCGCTGGGTTCCACCAGTACGTCGTAGGTTTCGGCCGGGGCGATGCGGAACTCGTCGATGCTGACCGGATGGATGTACTGGCCGTCGGCGGCGACCACGGTCATCTTCAGGCCGGGAATGCGCACGTCGAAGTAGGTCATCGACGCACCGTTGATGAAACGCAGCAGCACCTTTTCGCCACTGCGGAACAGCCCGGTCCAGTTGCCGGCCGGCGCGGTCCCGTTCATCAGGTAGGTATAAGTGTGCGCGTTGATGTCGGAGATGTCGCTGGGCGTCATCCGCATCCGGCCCCACATGCCGCGGTCGGACAGCGCGGCCGACCAGCCATCGCGACGGGCGTCGCGCAGGAAGTCGGGCAGGGTGCGCTTGTAGTAGTTGTCGTGCTCGGCGAGCTTCTTCATGCGCCGGAACAACGCGCCGGGATCCATGTCGGTCCAGTCGGACAGCATGATCACGTGCTCGCGGTCATGCCGGTACGGCGCCGGTTCGGCCGGGTCGATGATCAGCGCGCCGTACAGCCCCGCCTGTTCCTGGAACAGCGAATGGCTGTGATACCAGTAGGTGCCGGACTGCTTGAGGTCGAAGTGGTAGTGGTAGGTCTCGCCGGGGCCGATGCCGTTGAAGCTCAGGCCCGGCACGCCATCCATGTTGGCCGGCAGCARRATGCCGTGCCAGTGGATCGAAGTAGGGTGCTGGCCGAGCGTGTTGCGCACGAACAGGTCCACGGTCTGGCCTTCGCGCCAGCGCAGGATCGGTGCCGGCAGCGATCCGTTGACGGTGATCGCCGGGCGGGTGCGTCCGGTGAAGTTGGCCAGCGACTCGCCGATCGCCAGTTCGACGCGGGTATCGCTGATGACCGAAGGTGCGCCGGCCAGGCGTGGCGCGGCAGAAGCGGCGGCGAGCGCGCGCTGCGGGATGCCGGCCGCGGCGATGCCGGCGACCACGCCGCCAGCAGCGATGCCCTGCACGAACAGACGGCGCGACGGCATGGGCACAGCGCCCGGGCCGGGAGGAATACGGGTACTCATGGTGGTGACTCCAAACACGGAAAGACGCCAGCGCAGGGCCGGCTTCAGTGCGCAGCGCGCACGAGGTGTGTTGGATCAGCCGATGGGAGGGCGCGAGATCGGCGGCAGCGGCGGTGCCGGGCGGCCATTGGCAGGCATCGGCTGCGGGGTCAGGGAAAGACCGGGACCGGTCAGGAAAGGCAGTGCCTGCACGGCCAGCAGCGGGTGCTGGGCACAGCTGCGCATGCAGTCCTTGATCTGGCAGTGTGCGTCGTGGGCGGGGGCCTTGGCCTGCGGCGCCTCGTCTGCAGTCATGCCGGCGTGGTGGTGGCAGTCAGCGTCGCCTTCATCGGTCGTTGCCGAGGCCATCGCATGGGCCATGCAGCCCATGTCCTCGTGCCCGCTGGCCATGGCCGCGTTCAGCCCGTTGAGAAACAGGCTGAGCATGAGCACGACACGGAGCAGGGTCGAGGCGAGGGACATGGCGCTAATCTAGCGGCAAGTGGGCGGACATGCACATCCGGCTGAACGGGTGGTTCAAGGTTTGAGCCGGGCGAGGGTGCGCAATCGCGCAGCCTGGTAGCTTCTGGCCATGCCCGGCGAGCGTGAGGCCCGGTCGATATGCGGGCCGCCGGGCATGGCCCGGCGCTACCGGGGTCATCCCTCTTCGCGCACGATCTCGACCAATCTCGGGCCATAGCGGCTGAGCTTGGTGCCGCCGATGCCACCGACCCGGGCCAGCTCGTCCAGCGAGGTCGGGCGCTGTTCGGCGATGTTGCGCAGGGTGCTGTCGTGGAAGATCACGAAGGCCGGCACGTTCTGCTCGCGCGCCAGCTCGGCGCGCAGGCCGCGCAGCGCATTGAACAGGGCCAGGTCCTGCGGCAGCACCGACAGGCCGGTGCGTTGCGCGCTGCGTTCGCGCCCGGCGCTGGCACTGACTGCATCGCGGCGCATGCTGATCTGGCGGCGACCGGTCAGCACATCGCGGCTGGCATCGGTCAGGCGCAGGCCACCGTGGCCCTCGCTGTCCACTTCCAGCAGGCTGGCGGCCACCAGCTGGCGGAACACGCTGCGCCAGGTGCGCGCGTCCAGGTCGCGGCCGATGGCGTAGGTGCTCAGCTTGTCGTGGCCCTGCTGCTTGACCTTCTCGTTCTCGCTGCCGCGCAGGACGTCGATCAGGTGGCCGACGCCGAAGCGCTGGCCACTGCGGTATACACAGCTCAACGCCTTCTGCGCGGGGATGGTGGCGTCCCAGGCCGCCGGCGGAGTCAGGCAGTTGTCGCAGTTGCCGCAGGGCTTGGGGTAGGTCTCGCCGAAACCGGCCAGCAGCACCTGCCGGCGGCACTGCATCGATTCGCAGTACCCCAGCAGGTGGTCGAGCTTGGACCGCTCCAGCTGCTTGCGCTCCTCGCTGGCCTCGGACTGCTCGATCATCTGCTTGAGCAGCACCACATCGCCCAGGCCGTAGCAGAGCCAGGCCTCGGCAGCTTCGCCATCGCGCCCGGCGCGGCCGGTTTCCTGGTAGTAGCCTTCCATCGACTTGGGCAGGTCGGTATGGGCGACAAAGCGTACGTCCGGCTTGTCGATGCCCATGCCGAAGGCGATGGTCGCGCACATGACGATGCCGTCTTCGCGCAGGAAACGGCGCTGGTTGTTGGCACGCACTTCCGCGGGCAGGCCGGCGTGGTAGGGCAGGGCATTGAACCCCTGCGTGCACAGGAACTCGGCGGTTTCCTCCACCTTGCGCCGTGACATGCAGTAGACGATGCCGGCCTCGCTGCGATGGCTGCGCAGGAAATCGCTCAGCTGCTTGCGGGCGTTGTCCTTCTGCACCACGGTGTAGCGGATGTTGGGGCGATCGAAGGAGCTGACGAAGTGACGTGCTTCGGCCAGGTCCAGGCGCTCGGCGATCTCGCGCTGGGTTGGCGGGTCGGCGGTGGCGGTCAGGGCGATCCGCGGAATCTCCGGCCAGCGCTCGTGCAGGACGGTCAGCTGCCGGTATTCGGGGCGGAAGTCGTGGCCCCATTGCGACACGCAGTGGGCTTCGTCGATGGCGAACAGGGCGATCCGGCTGYGCGACAGCAGCGACAGGAAGCGGCCGGTCAGCAGGCGTTCGGGAGCGACATAGAGCATGTCGAGCTCACCGGCGAGCAGTTCGCGTTCGACCCGGCCAGCCGTTTCGGCGTCCAGGGTCGAGTTCAGGAATTCGGCGCGCACGCCGAGCTGGCGCAGGGCTTCGACCTGGTCCTGCATCAGCGCGATCAGCGGCGAGATGACGATGCCACAGCCGTCACGCAGCAGGGCGGGCACCTGGTAGCACAGTGATTTGCCGCCGCCGGTAGGCATCAGCACCAGGGCATCGTGACCGGCAGCCACATGCTCCACGATGTCCTGCTGCGGACCACGGAAATCGTCGTAACCAAAGACGCGGCGGAGCAGGTCGTGCGCGGGACGGGAAGCCATCCAGCTAGTTTACCCCGGCGGGGGTTCGGCCGGGTTGCACCCGGCACCTGCCGTGGTGCCGGCCGCTGGCCGGCAATCCTGGCAACAGCAACAGCAACAGCAACAGCAACAGCAACAGCCGGCTCTGGGGTGATCCGTGGTTTGGCGGGGTGGTGTGGGCTTGCAGGACACGCCGTAAATCCGTCCATGGGGCTCGATGGCGCCATCCATGGCACCAACGGTCCTGCAAACCCACACCGCCCCACCCCCGACAGATTTCCGGTGACGGTTGGTAGATCCACGCCATGCGTGGATGAAATCTGTCAGATATCGACAAATAAAATGGGGTCGG